>CAJKDR010000078.1 GCA_905198755.1 uncultured Clostridiaceae bacterium | reverse complement strand
CAGCAACAAAATCATTAGAAGTATTATATAAAGGCAAAGAAAATATAGAAGAAATGCTAGACTATATAAATGTTATATTTTTAAACAAAGCAAAAGAAAATATAGAATATATAAAATACATAAGCAAAATTGAAGATATAAAGAAAAGATTAAATGGAAATTGCAATTATGATATGTGCATAGATTCAATACTATTTGAGATATGGGGATAAAAGGAGGAAAAATGAACAAAACAATAATAGGTATAAAATTTAAGAAACCAGGAAAAATATATTTTTTTGACCCTAAAAATGAAAAGTTTAAAAAAGGTGATTTTGTAATTGTAGATACAGCAAATGGAATGGAGTTTGCTGAAGTAATAGTAGAAAATAAAGAAATGCCTGAAGAAAAATTAGTTAATCCATTAAAATCAATTATTAGAAAAGCAACATATAAAGATATAAAACATAATGAAGAAAACAAAAAGAAAGAACAAGAAGCATTAAAAAAAGCAGAAAGATTAGCTAAAAAACACAATTTAGAAATGACAATAACAGAGGTAGAATATACTTTTGATAATAGTAAATTATTATTTTATTTTACAGCAGATGGAAGAATTGACTTTAGAGATTTAGTAAAAGATTTAGCTGCAGTATATAAAACAAGGATAGAATTAAGACAAATAGGAGTTAGAGATCAAGTAAAAAAAATAGGAGGTAATGGTGTCTGTGGTAGAGAATTGTGTTGTTGCACTTTTTTAGATACTTTTGATTCAGTATCAATAAAAATGGCAAAAGAACAAAATATAGCATTAACACCATCAAAGATTTCAGGAAACTGTGGAAGACTAATGTGTTGCTTAAAATATGAACAAGAAGTATACGAAGAAAAATTATCTAGGCTTCCTAAAGTAGGAGCAATAGTAAAAGTACAAGATGAGGGAGAAGGAGTAGTAGATTCCATTGAGACATTAAAAGAAAAAATAAGAATAAAATTTAAAGACAAAGATGGATTTTATTATAGAAAATATGATGCAAAAGATGTACAAATAATAAAAGACGTAGAAGAAAAAAATGACGATATAGAAGATGAAGAATTGAAAAAATTAGAAGAATAATTGAAAGGTAGGTGTATAAAAATGGCTTATAAAATAACAGATAAATGTATATCTTGTGGAGCATGTGCAGGAGCATGTCCAATGGAATGCATAAAACAAGGAGATACAAAATACGAAATAGATCCAGCAACATGTATAGACTGTGGAACATGTGCAAGTGTGTGCCCAGTAGAAGCACCAGAGCAAGAATAAAAATAAAAAAAGAATTATTGAAAAATAATTCTTTTTTTATTTTTATTCTTTATTTGTCATTTCCTCTAATTTTAATAATTCATCCCATCTCTTATCAACTTCTTTTTGGAATTCTTCTAGCATCCATTCATTACCAGGTTTAAACATGTGTTTAAATCTTTTTTGTGGTCTTAAAAATTCTTCTACAGGAAGTTTTTTTGCTGGTTTATATGTTATTTTATATTTTCCATCTACAACTTCATATAAAGGCCAATAGCAGGTATCTACAGCTAATTTGTTAATTTTCATTAATTCATCTGTAGAGTATCCCCATCCTCTTGGACATGGAGCTAGAACATTTAAGAAACAAGGCCCTTTTGTGTATATTGCTTTTTCAGATTTTTCATATAAGTCTTTAAAATTAGTTATTGCAGCAGTTTGTGCTACATAAGGCAAATGATGACTTGCCATTATTTCTGTAAAATCTTTTCTAACTTGCATTTTTCCTGGAATTACTTTACCAGCTGGTGATGTTGTTGTATCCGCAAAATGAGGTGTTGCAGAAGAACGTTGAATACCAGTATTCATATATGCACCATTATCATAACAAACATATACCATGTCATGGCCTCTTTCCATTGCACCAGAAAGACTTTGAAGACCAATATCATAAGTTCCACCATCTCCACCGAATGCTATAAATTTAGTGTTTTTATCTTGTGGTAATTTTCCTTGTCTTTTCATAGCAACATATGCGGCTTCAACTCCAGATAATGTGGAACCAGCATTTTCAAATGCTGTGTGTATAAAAGAGTCTGTCCAAGCTGTATATGGATATATAAATGTAGAGACTTCCATACATCCAGTAGCATTACATATAACAGCATGGTCATCTTCATGTAATGCTCTTAATACCATTCTTCCAACAACAGGTGCACCGCAACCAGCACACATTCTATGTCCAGCTGTAAATCTAGAAGGTTTGTTAGCAATAATTTCTTTTAAATTGTAAGGCATATTATTTTTCCTCCCTTCTAACACCTAAATATCTATAAGGGTTTTCTACTTTTTTATTTGTATTAATATTTGATAAATCATTAAATACAGATTCAATATCTTCAACTTTTGTATCTCTACCACCAATTCCATATATATAATTAATTGTTGGTATAAACACATTGTTTGTAAACATACTAGATGTAACATCTTCAAACAATGCACCACCAGCACCATTTAATGAATCTGCTTTGTCTAATACTGCTATAGATTTTGCATTTTTTAAAGCTTCTGCAATTTCTTCAGCTGGAAATGGTCTAAACATACGTACTTTTATAAGTCCGGCTTTAATACCTTTTTCTCTTAATTTATCTACAACAAATTTTGTTGTACCAGCAGTTGAGTTCATACATACTATTATATAATCAGCATCTTGAGATTTATATTCTTCAAAGAAAGAATAACTTCTTCCAGTAAGTTTTTCAAAATCTTCAGATACTTCTTTTATTACCTTCTTTGCATTTCTCATAGCTTCTGCTTGTTGATATTTGTGTTCAAACAAATATGCTTGTAAATCAAGTGGACCAACAGCAATAGGCTCTTTTTTATTCAATAAATAATGCTCTGGGTGATATTCACCAACAAATTCTTTTACTTTACTATCTTCTATTAATTCTATATTTTCAATAGAATGTGATGTTATAAAACCATCTTGGCATATCATAAGTGGAAGCATAACATCTTTATTTTCAGCAATTCTATGTGCCATTATTGTATTATCATATGCTTCTTGATTGTTTTCACTAAAAAGCATAATCCATCCAGAATCTCTTACTCCCATAGCATCTGAATGGTCATTGTGTATATTTAATGGTCCAGAAACTGCTCTATTTACTAAAGATAAAACAATAGGCAAACGTAAGCTAGATGCTATATATATCATTTCCCACATTAAAGATAAACCATTAGCAGATGTTGCAGTCATAGCTCTTGCACCAGCAGCTTCAGCACCTATACAAGCACTCATTGCACTATGCTCACTTTCTACAGCAACAAACTCAGTATCTACTTGACCATTGCTAACAAAAGTAGAAAAATACTGAGGTATTTCAGTAGAAGGTGTTATAGGAAATGCTGCAACAACATCAGGGTTTATTTGTTTCATGGCAGTAGCAACAGCTTCATTACCACTTAAACGTTCTCTAACAGACATTTTAAATCTCCTCTCTTTTTTATTGCATAGTTATTGCGCCGAAAGGACAAACCTTAGCACAAACTCCACAACCCTTGCAATAATCATAATCAAAATCTTCTCTTTTTTGTTCTTTATTTACAGGTATTGCATCATCAGGACAAACCGGAAAACATAAACCACATTGTTTACATTTTTCAGATAAGAAGATAGGTTTTACGGAACGCCAATCTCCTGTTTTAAAATCCTTTGCATTACCAGCATCATATATATTACCACCAATAGTTAAATCTTCGGCAGTTGAATTTGTTGTAATTTTCATAATGTTAACCTCCTAATTTATTTTTTTGACTTCATTTAATGCTATTTTTAAAGCATTCATGTTTCCTTCTATTACTTCTGGTTTTTTTGCAAATTTATGCTTTAAAGAATCTTCCATATCATTAATTAATTGTTCATCTGTCATTATATTTGAAATTTTTACTATTCCTGCAAGCATAGGAATATTTGGAAAATATTTTCCTAAAGCATCTATTGAAATTCTTTTTGCATCTAAAGTATAAATATTTCCTTTATAATTTTTTAATAATTCTTTAATTTCTTCAGACGATTTTGTTGTATTAATAATAATTCCACCATCTTCTTTTAATCCAGATGTTACATCAACACTTTCTAAAAGTGTATCATCAACAACTACGACAAAATCAGGATAATATATATTTGAATGTATAGTGATAGGTTTATTACTTATTCTATTATAGGCAGTTATAGGCGCTCCCATTCTTTCAGGACCATATTCAGGAAAACCTTGAATGTATTTACCAGTATTAAATGCAGCATCTGCAAGTAATAAAGAAGCAGTTTTTGCACCTTGGCCACCTCTACCATGCCATCTTATTTCAACTAAATTGTCAGCCATGTTAAACCTCCTTTTGTAAAAAAATTAAATTAATAAGAATACATTAATTTAGCATATTAAGTATATGCCGAAATTAATTAAAAGTCAAATTATATATTGATAATGATTATAAAATTTTTGTTTATAATTTATTGAAATTATAATATTTTTATAATATAATTTGATTAATGTTTTAACACAAGAGAGGAAAAAGAAATGAGAATAAAATCAGGTAAAGGTTCTATTTCAATATTTGTACTTATAGCATTATTATTTTATATAGGATTTCTAATGCTTTTGTATG
>CAJKDR010000077.1 GCA_905198755.1 uncultured Clostridiaceae bacterium | reverse complement strand
TTATATATAATATATTAACTAAAATTGTGTCCAAAGGGGTAAAAAGATGAAAAAGAAAGTATTATTAAATTTATCTGCAATTTTGATAGGAACATTAATGTGTTTTGGATTTAGCAATGTGCAAGCTGCAGAATCTTTTTTCAGTAATTTTAATATAACTAGAAATAGTTTGAACTCAATAGCAAAAGCAAATTCATTGAGTTCCTCAACTGCATACTTGGGTTTATCTTCTGAAAGAGAATCTGGTGAGTCATATGCTTGGAATATGAAAACGGATGGAACACCCGGTGCGGTAGCATGGAAAATTACAAAACGTAATTCAAGTACAGATCAAACAAAAGATTATAGTAATTTATATTATTGTTTGAATGCAGAACAAGGTTTTGGAATAACAAATGGAGAAATGGCAGAAGGAAAAATAGATTACTATGATTATTCAACAGAGATGAACACAAATAATAAAGAATTAATAACAAGTAAGGTAAATAACCAAAATGAACTTTCTGCCAATTATAATAAAATACTTTGGATATTAGATAATTCATATATACCAACAAGAAGTAATTCATATAAAAATTCAACAGAATATAAAAACTTAATGAAAAAGATAGGTGTTACAATAGAAAATGATGAATCAGATATGAATGAAGAACAAATTGAATTAGTTCAACAAATGGCAATTTGGTATTACACAAATAGTTCAAATACTCAAAAATATCATTTGTCTTCAAATAACTTACCAAGTTTATATTATAAAAAATCAGGAAGTTCACAATATAAACAATTATCAAGTATATATTATGCAACTACAGAATATGGTGAACAAATTTCTGGTAGTGTTCTTCAAAACAAGATGAATGTATTATTTAAGTATTTAATAAATAATGCAGTTGCATCATACACAAAAAGTGAACCAACATTAAGTTTAAGCAATACAGATACAAAAATTGAAGAAAGTGGAAACTATTATATAGCAGGACCTTTTAAATTAACAGGAACAAATACAGAAAACATTAAAGAAATAATAGCAAGTGTTAATAAGAAATTTACATTATTAAATTCTTCAAAAAATGTTGTAAGTAATAATGAGTTCTCTAAAGTTGTAAATACTGATGGTTTCTATTTAAGATTTAATAAAAATGATATTACAGAAACAACTAAAATAACATTGGGAATAAATTATAAATATGATACTAGAACATTAACATTTATGACAGGAAATAATAATACAAATCAACCAGTTACAGTAGTAAAAACAGAAGAAAAAAATAAAGATATAAGTACTAATATAACAATTAACTTAGTAGAAGTTAGTGTTGAAAAAATCTGGGATGATAATAATAATCAAGATGGAAAAAGACCTACTTCAATAAGAGTACGACTATATAAAAATGGAGAGAAAGTAGGAGATAGTGTTACTTTAAATAGTAATAAATTAACACATACTTGGACAGGATTATTAGCTGGAAATACATACACTGTAAAAGAATTAGATAGTAATGGTGTAGCAATAGAGAATGCTGGAAACTATAATAGTAATTATACAACTAAATATGTGATTACAGGAAATAAAACAGTAATAACTAACAAATATATACCAGAAGTTATTAGTAAAGTAGTAAAAAAATTATGGGAAGATAGTGATAATCAAGATGGTACAAGACCAAATAAAATTGATGTTACACTATTTAAAAAAGTAAATGGAATAAAGCAGGCTATTGATACGGTAGAACTTAATGAATCAAATAATTGGACTAAAGAATGGAATAATCTACCTAAATATGAAAATGGAAAAGAAATAACATATACTGTTGAAGAAACTGTACCAAATGGTTATGAAGCAAAATATAGTGATGATACATTTACAATAACAAACAAATATACTCCAGGTACAGTAAGTAAGAGTGTTAATAAAGAATGGATAGATAATGATAACCAAGATGGAATAAGACCAAATGAAGTTACTGTGCAACTATATGCTAATGGAGTAGCTTATGGAGATGCTGTAAAGCTTAATAAAAATAATGCGTGGACTTATACTTGGTCAGCTTTACCAGAAAAAGAAAATGGAAAAACTATATCTTATGAAGTCAAAGAGTTAAAAATAGGAAATACAAATGTTGCTAATAATAGTGCAGCAGGATACACAGTTGATTATTCAGTAAATGAAAATAATACAACAATCAGAAACACACATATACCAGAGAAAATATTTGACTTAGCACTAAGAAAATTTATTACTAGTATAAATGAAGGATCATATAACAGAGAACCAGTAGTAGATACATCTACAATTGCAACAACAGGAACAGCTACATATAAACATACAAAAACACCTTTATCTGTACAAATAGGAGATATAGTAACATACACAATAAGAGTATATAATGAAGGTGAAAAAGATGGATATGTTTCTGAAATAACAGATTATCTACCAGAATGGTTAGACTTCTTACCAGAAGATAGTTTAAATCAAGAATATCTATGGAAACAAGATGCAACAAATACAAGAAAAATAACAACAGACATAACAGCTAAAGACAGTGCAACAGGAGAAAATAAATACTCTAATAGAGAAAATAAACAATTACTAAAAGCATTTGATGGTGGAGATAAACTAGATTACATAGATGTACAAATCAAATGTAAAGTTAATGAAAAAGCACAAGTAAAACAATTAATAACAAATATAGCAGAAATATCTGGAATGCAAGATGAAAAGGGAGAAGATGTAAAAACAGATAGAGATTCAACAAAAGCAAATGTAAATCTTCCAGATGATAAAGATTTACCAAACTACAAAGGTAATGAAAGTAACAAATCAGACTTAGCAGATAAAGATTACTACTATAAAGGTCAAGAAGATGATGATGACTTTGAAAAATTAATTGTTGAAAACTTTGACTTAGCATTAAGAAAATTTATAGTATCAGTAAATGATAAAGATTTAAAAAATGATGATGGAACATATACAAGAGAACCTATAGTAGATGCATCAAAGCTTGGATCAACAAGTGAAGACGGAAAAGTTATAACAACAGCTACATACAATCATCCTAAAACACCAGTTCAAGTTAAAAAAGGTGATATAATAACATATACAATAAGAGTATATAATGAAGGAACATTAGCAGGTTTTGCAAATGAAATCACAGATAATATTCCAGATGGTTTAGAGTTTATTGAAGATAGTTCTATAAATAAATCATATGCTTGGGAGTTAAAAGATGGTAAGTTAGTAACTACATATCTTTCAGATAGCAACATAAATAATGTAATTAATCCTGTTACAGAATTAGAAGATGGAACAAAAACATTATCATATAAAGATGTAAAAGTACAATTTAAAGTTATTGCAGAACCTTCAAAATATGCTGGAGAAACAATTACAAACTGGGCAGAAATACAAGAGGATAGCAATAATGATATAGATTCAACACCAGGAAATAATAACAAAGAAGAAGATGACATTGACTACGAACCAGTAGAATTAACATATTTTGATTTAGCTTTAAGAAAATTTATTACAAAAGTTAATACAACAGAAATTAATAATAGAGTTCCAGAAGTTGATACATCAAAACTAGGAAAAACAGATGAAAATGGTAAAAAAATAACAACAGCTATATATAATCATACAAAAGACCCTATAACAGTAGAAACAGGTAGCACAGTTATATATACAATAAGAGTATATAATGAAGGAACAGCTGATGGATATGCAAATGAAATTACAGATAATATTCCAGCTGGATTAGAATATTTACCAACAGATGAAACAAATGTGGAATATAAATGGACAATGTTAGATGAATCTGGAAATATTACACAAGATGTTTCAAAAGCTAAAAAAATAACAACAAATTATTTATCAGAAGAAAATGATAAAACACAAATAATAAATAAATATGATTCTGCAACAAAAACATTATCATATAAAGATGTTAAAGTAGCATTTAAAGTAACAGCAACAAAACAATCAGATGGATTAATTGTAAATACAGCAGAAATCTCAAAAGCAAGTGACGAAGATATAGACTCAACACCAGGTAACAATGAAAAAACAGAAGATGATATCGATAATGAATATGTTAAAGTTGAATCATTCGATTTAAGCTTGAAAAAATGGGTAACTGCAACAAAAGTAACATATGATGGAAAAACAAAAGTTACTGAAACTGGATTTGATGAAAATTCAACAGAAATGGCTAAAGTTGATTTAGTTGGAAAGAAATTAAAGAAAACAACAGTAAAATTTGTTTATTCTATAAAGGTATTAAATGAAGGAGAAGTTGCTGGATATGCAACAGAAGTAAAAGATTATATACCAGATGGATTAAAATTTGATGAAAAAGATAATCCAGATTGGACATTACAAAAGGATGGAACAGCAACAACAGATAAGCTAAAAGATACATTATTAGAACCAGGACAAAGTGCAGTTGTAGAAATAACATTAACATGGAAAAATTCATCTTCAAACATGGGAGTAAAAACAAACTGGGCAGAAATAAGTGCAGATTCAGGAGATGACATAGATTCAACACCAAACAACAATAAAAAGGGTGAAGATGATATTGATGATGCATCAGTTATCTTATCAATAAAAACAGGTAATACAACAATGTATGTAATGTTAACATTAATATCAATAACAATATTAGCAGGAGGAATATTCTTAATCAAAAAACATGTTATGGATAAATAATAAATATAAATAAAAGATGGCAGAAAATTGCCATCTTTTTAATATGATAAAAATATAATCAGATATGATTCAGTTAAAACTTTTAAATTATAATTTTTTAAATGAAAACATTGATAAAACATATAAATTAATATATA
>CAJKDR010000076.1 GCA_905198755.1 uncultured Clostridiaceae bacterium | reverse complement strand
ATAAATTATTGTTTTCCTCTTTTTCCTTTGAAAAATTTTTATATCCGATAGCAATAATAGCTACTACTAATAGTAAAAATGAAATTGCCTTCCATATTCCACTTTCTAATAGAACTATTGCAAATAATCCAAGTGCTGCTGTTATAGCATACATTACTAAAACCGCTTCTCTTTGTGAAAATCCCATTTTTAATAATTTATGATGAAAATGATTTTTGTCTGCTTTCATAATTGCTTTTATTGATTTTCCTTTTATTATTCTTCTAAATATAGCTACTATTGTATCGATTACTGGTAATCCCAATATTATTAATGGTGCTACTACAACTACTAATGTATATGTTTTTGCAACTCCAAATATTGATATTACAGATAAGCAATATCCCAAAAAGTTTGAGCCTGCATCTCCCATAAAAGTTTTTGCTGGATTAAAATTAAATGGTAAAAATCCACTAAGTGCTCCTGCTAATGCTGTTATTAAAAGTATTGCTATTATTGGTGAACCATTTAATGCAAAGATTATTAACATAGATACACAAGAAATCAATGCTATCCCACTTGATAATCCATCTAATCCATCTATTAAATTTATTGCATTTGTTACTCCAACAATCCATCCAATTGTAAGTATTATTGCAAATATATTTGGTAGCCCTACTTTATCAAAAAATGGTACATTTATATTGTCTATTCTTAAACCACATGTTACAACTACTATTGCTGCTAATAGTTGGGCTGAAAGTTTTACCATTGGTGGTAAGTCTTTTAAATCATCTATAAAGCATACAATTCCTATTATTATTCCACCAATAAAGAACCCTATGAGTTTTATGTATAAATCATCTTCTACTAAATTTATACTCTTTTCTATGCTTAATATTATTAGTAAATAAATAATTGATATTACAAATCCGGCAATAATAGCTAGTCCACCAAGTCTTGGCATTGTTACTGTATTTACTCTTCTTTCATCCTTTGGTGTATCTACTGCTCCTAATTTTTTGGCTAATTTAATAGTATAAGGTGTTATAACAAATGTAGTTAAAAACGCTAACATAAATGCAATTGCTATATCTCCCCACATAGTTAGCACCTCCTATTATTTCATGTTTTCTTTTTCTATTTCTTTAATCATATCTATTCTTTCTTTATGTCTTCCACCTTCAAATTCTGTTGCTAATGTCATTCTCAAAATGCATATTGCTTCACTTGTTGATATTTGATCTGCACCTAATGCTAATATATTTATATCATTATGCATTTTAGCATATTTTGCTGTTTCTTCATTATAACATGCAGCACATCTAATTCCTTTAAATTTATTAGCTACTATTGTCATTCCAAATCCTGTTCTACAAATTAATATACCAAAGTCACATTCTTTTCTTTGTATACTTGTTGCTACATCTTTTGCAACTAATGGATAATCAGTTCTAAGTTCTGAATCTGTTCCAAAGTCTTTAAATTCTATTTCCTTTTCTTCTAAATATTTTTTTATTTCTTCTTTTAATTTATAACCGCCATGGTCTGCCCCAATTGCTATTTTCATATATGTTACCTCCATTTTTTTATCTGCATTTATAATACCACATTTGCATATATATTACAAGAAAAATAACAAAATTGCAATTTTTATTAAAGGTGACATTTATGAGAATTTTTTTTATTAATTTAAAACGTAATATCCTTCCATTTTCTCTTTTGATTTTTACATTATTATTGGTGGTTTTTTCAAAGTCTAATATTTTAGCTGTCAAGGCTGGAATTAATATATGGTTTAATAATCTTGTTCCATCTCTTTTTCCATTTTTTATTGCTGTTGAGTTATTAAATTATACTAATATACCTAGCCTTATTGGGAAACTGTTTAATAAAATTATGCGTCCATTGTTTAATGTTCCTGGAATCGGTGCATATGCTTTATTCATGGGAATTATTAGTGGATACCCTGTAGGCGCTAAAATTGTTACTGACTTAAGGAATAATAATTTATGTACAAAAGAAGAAGGTGAAAGACTTTTGACTTTCACCAATAATTCTGGTCCGTTATTTATTATAGGTTCTGTTGGTATTTCACTTTTTAATGATTCTAGTATTGGTTTTTTGTTATTATTTACTCATTTACTTGCTTGTATCAGTGTTGCTTTTATATTTAGATTTTGGAAATCAAGTACCAGAAATGTATCTTCTACTTATAATGTTTCAGATAATGTTGTCACATTTAGTAATTTAGGTGAAGTTATTTCTAAAAGTATACTAAGTGCAATTAAATCCATCTTTTTAATTGGTGGATTTGTTGTATTATTTAATGTTATCATTTCATTGTTTAATAATCTAATGATATTTAATATATTGGCTAATATATTTTTGCCTATTTTTAATTTTATACATGTTGATACTAGATTTATTATTCCTATTCTATCAGGTTTTATAGAACTTACTTCTGGAATAAATTCGATAAGCTTAATTCATACACCTAAGCTTGGGATTTCTGTTATTATAACTGCTTTTTTATTAGGATTTGCTGGTATTTCTATTTTTTTACAAGTATGGAGTATATCATCAAAATCTGATCTTTCTATAAGACCATATTTTTTAGGAAAGTTACTTCAAGGAATATTGGCAGCTTTTTATACTTTTTTAATAATTTATAATTTTGATTATTATAAGCTATTGCTATTTTAAAATATTGAATATTTATATATATTTGTCAATTTACCTATATATCTTTTATTGCTGGTCCTTCTAAATTTTTTCCGTCTTTTTCAAATCTACTTCCATGGCATGGACAATCCCAAGTTTGAGTTAATTCATTCCATGTGAGTTCACACCCTAAATGAGCACAATATTTTTTATCTTTATTTAAATTTAACCTAGGCAATACAACCGATTCTTCAATTTCTTCCATCATGTTTTGTATTTCTTTTATATTTTTTATAGGTTCTAATCTTGTTGAATCATATATTTCTAAATACTTATTCTCTTTTCCCCTTATTAAGTCTAATATTATATTTGCTGCTATATTTGATGTTGTCATTCCCCATTTTCTAAATCCTGTTGCTACATACATATTTTCAATTAAATTAGAATATTTCCCTATATATGGTATTTTATCTAACCCTATACAATCTTCTGTGTTCCAATAGTAATCTACTTTTATATCTTTACCTATTATTGTTTTTGCAACTTCTGATAATATTTCATACCTTTCTTTTGTACATATTTTTTCTCCTGTTTTATGATTATTCCCTATTACTAATAAATAGTTGTCTTCTCCGTTTTTTGCTGTTCTTATTGATATTGTTGGCTTATCTTTTGATATATACATATCTTTTATATTTATTTCTTCTGGTAATTTTACTGCTATTCCATAGCTCATTTCTTGATGCATTTTTGTAAAGTGAAATCCCGGAACATTAAAAATTGGATATCTTGTAGCAACAACAAGATATTTAGCTTTTATTATATGTTTTTCTTGTTCTGTTTCTACCATAATTTTAAAAATATCCTCATCTTTTTTATATTCAGTTACTTTTGTATTTTCATATATTTCTCCATTATTTTTCTCTATAATATTGCAAAGACCTTTTATATATTTTATAGGATTAAACTTTGCTTGATTTTCATATTTTATTGCTCCTTTTATTTTTATTGGAATGTTTAATTTTCCTTCAAATTTATTTTCACTACCTATTAAATTTAAAGCCTCCACTTCTTTTTGTATACTATTTACTTCATCAACATTAGTAGTATAGATATAGTGATTTGTTCTTTCAAAATCACATTGTATATTTTCTTTTTTTATAATATTTTCTATATTGTTTATTGCTTTTTCATTTGCTTCATAATATTTTTTAGCATATTCTTGTCCTTTACTCATAATTAAATAATCATAAAACAAATCATGTCCGCTTGTTATTTTTGCTGTTGTGTGTCCTGTAGTCTTTGATGCAATTTTATCTTTCTCTACCACTATGGTATTTAATCCTTCTTTTGTTAAATAATATGCACATGATATACCTGTAATTCCGCCTCCAATTACGCAAACATCACACTCTATATTTTTCTTTAAGCAATCATATTTTTTTATTTCATTTGTTTCTAACCAAAATGATTTATTATTTTTCATAAAAACCTCCTTTGGTTATTATTTCCATAAATAAAAAAAGCATACTTATATTAGTTAAAATATAAATATGCTGCATTTTATATAAAATTTTTTATAAAACTTTTTCTATGTAATGGACATGGTCCATATTCTTTTATTGCATCTGTATGCATTTTTGTTCCGTACCCCTTATGTTTTTCAAAGCCATATTCTGGATATAATTCGTCCCATTGACGCATTATTCTGTCCCTTGTAACTTTTGCAATTATTGATGCAGCTGCAATTGAATAACTTTTAGCATCACCTTTTATTATTGATCTATATGGTATTCCTAATGTATCTATATTAGTTAATGCATCTACCAATATAAGATCTGGCTTTATTTCTAATTCTTTTAATGAATTAGTTAGTCCTTTTTTTGTTGCATTTAATATATTTATTTCATCTATTTCTCTTTGATCTATTATTCCAACTCCCCATGCTATTGCTGTATTTGTAATTTCTTCATATAATTTTTCTCTTTTCTTTTCTGATACTTTTTTTGAATCGTTTACCCCTTCTATTATAGAATCTTTTGGCATAATAACAGATGCTACTACTACAGGTCCAGCCAAAGGGCCCCTTCCCGCTTCATCAATTCCACATATATATTTTACATCTTCTTTATTATATATTTCTTCTTCTATTTGTTTTAATATTGTTAATCTCTCTAATTCTTTTTCTTTCATAATCCACCTCTGTTATATTTTATAT
>CAJKDR010000075.1 GCA_905198755.1 uncultured Clostridiaceae bacterium | reverse complement strand
ATCAACACTTCTTTCTCAACGATAACTTTCTAATTATTGTTTGCATTATAACACAAAGGACAGATAATTTTCAACTAATTACCTGCCCTATCTATTGTAATTTATATTACTCTTTATTAGTTATTTTATAAATAATTAAACCTATTAAAAAGCCAATACCAGAATCAACCAAATACCAAACTGCGTGAATTAAAGCTGAACTATTATAATAAATAAACACTGATGGTATAAACAATATAGATATAATTATTGGATAGATATATTTCCATTTTTCCTTTGAAATACTAGCAAATATTATAGCAAGTATAAAAGTTGATACCAAAATTAAGAATACCATTCCCATTATATCTGTTGGTCCTGCAAATAAAGGAAAAATGTAAAACATAAATAACTGTATCAATAATATTGCTATTTCCTTCCATATTTTTCTCATTTTAAATTCCTCCAATCATAACAAAAAATTACTATTTGTATTTAACTTTATTTTGTTAATTGATAACTTTGTTCTATTAATTCTTTTACCAATGTCTTGTCCACTTTTTCATTTATAATAATTGTATTCCAATGTTCCTTATTCATGTGATATGCAGGTATTATATAATCATAAGTATTTCTCAATATATCAGAATAATTTGGATCTGTCTTAACATTAAGGTATAACTTATTATTTACATTCATTAATAACGCAAACCATTTTTTATTTTTACAATGTTTCATTGTTACAGATTCAAAATCATCTTGAAACGGACAATCTTTATATGTATTTTCTAATGTTAAACAATATTTTATTATTTCTTCTTTATTCATAACTAAATCCTTATAATAAACTACTAAATTTTTTATTGTATTTATCAATATCTTTAATACTTTTACTCATTATAAAGTCTGTAACTTTTATCTTAAATCTTTCAACTTCATCATTTGCATAAGTTTTATTTTCTATGTTTATTCCTGATTCATTAAATAAGTGAATATCTTTGCTTGAAAATTGTACTATTCGTTCCTTCTTTCATTTATTGTTTCATTAAAATTATACCTTTTATATTTGGATGTAATAATTTTATAAAGTCTGTGGCATCTTGTTTTGTTCCAACTACACTGCCATAATGAATTGGAACTGCTATTTTAGGTTGCATTTCATTTATTAATTGTGCTGCCTCTTTGAAACCCATTGTATATGTTCCTCCAACTGGAACAAAAGCAACATCACATTTTACTTTTCTGTTTTCTTCTGTAATGTCCGTATCTCCTGCAATATAGTATCTAATATCATCTAATGTAATGATATAACCAACCCAACCATTTTCTTTTGGATGAAATGTCTTATTTGTATTATATGATGGTATTGTTTCAAATTTAATTCCTTGTACCATATACTTTTCATTTGGCTCTACTGTAATAATTGCATTTTTATTTATGCCTTTTCTTAATAGCTTTGTTAATAATTCTTCCGGTATTATAATAGTTGTATTTTCATTTATAACCTTATCTATATCTTCATCAGAATAGTGATCATAATGGTCGTGTGTTATAAAAACAATATCTGCATCATTATAATTTTTATCTATTTTAAATGGATCTATATAAATTACTTTATTGTTACTTATTCTTATACTACTATGGTATAAAACTTCTATATTTTCTAACATTTATATCCTCCTTGATTTTTTTGCTTTGATATCTTCATCCATTATATAATAAATCTGTTTTCACTTTCAATAATACTAATAGTTTCACTAATAGATAATTTTGAAGTATCTAGTATGTTTTTTTCATTATAATTATTATTCTTAAAACTTTTTAGTAAAGTAATACAACGTTCTTTCATTTGGCAATCTTCAGGTCTTTCTTTATCTCTTAAAAGTAAAGTGTTTTCATCTACCAATAAAACAATAAACTTTATGCTATAATTTTTGAATTCTTTTTGTATTTGTTTTAATGTTGTCGGTGTTACTATATAATTAAAGATAACATCATAGTCATCTTTCAAATATGTTTTTATTGTGTTTATACAAACTTTCCAAAAAGTTTCAAGATGATTTCCTTCTTTCCATGCTTGAATATACCCACCAATTACTTGATGATAAATATCATCACCTTCTATTAAAACAGATTTATTTTTGGATTCAGCTATTTTTCTTGATATTGTACTTTTTCCAACACCTGCTGGTCCAGTTATGATGTATAGATTTGGCATTTATTTCACTCCTAGATTTTATTATTTTCCCATTTAACTTCGATTTATACTTGTCTATCATCAGTTGTATACATTATAAATTTGTAAAAATATTATACTATTTATTTATCGTTCCTCATCAAATTTTTCTCTTTTATTTATTCTTCCAAATGTTTCAACAATTTGTTTTATATGTTTATCAGTTAATCCGCCACCAAAGCCATGATAATTTTGATCTGATTTAGTTAAAATTAAATGATTAACCAGTTCTTCATCAAATGATTCAAAGATTTCATCATCTAAAATTAAATATTGTTCGATATTTTCATTTTCGCTTAAATACTGTTTAATTTCTACACCTCGTTTCCCATCTACATAAGGCGTTTTACCACTTAATGAGATTCCAAATTTCATCATAAATCTTTCCAATTCGTTACATTTTCTCATTATCCTCCATGACGAAGACAATACAATCTTAGCGCCTGTAGTATCAACGGCTTTTTTTAGCAAAATTAAAGTAGCAGGATCAATCTCTGATTCAATTCCTACACTTGAATTATCTAATGGTTTTTCCATATATGTATCAGAGTTTAATACTCCATCAATATCTAAAAAAATAACTTTCATTTTAATTTTTCTCCAAATTTCTCATTTTTCATATTTCTTGTCATCTTTATTTTGTAATATCTTTGAATTTTTAAATTCTTTTTAAAAAGCATTCTTCGTCATGTGAACATATTATTCCTATTGCTTGTAAATATGAATATATTATTGTAGAGCCTACAAATTTCATTCCACGTTTTTTCAAATCTTTTGAAATTGAATCTGAGAGTTGATTTGTAGTTTTGTTAATTTCATATATTACAGACTCATTTGTAAAATGTTTTAAATAATTTGCAAATGATTTATATTCTTTTTGTATTTCTTTAAATATTTTAGCATTGTTTATGCTAGCATTTATTTTTAATTTATTTCTAATTATTTTTTCATTGATTAGTAATTCATGTATTTTTGTTTCATCATATTTACAAATTTTATCTATATCGAAGTCATCATAAGCTTTTTCAAAATCATTTCTTTTATTTAATACACATTCCCATGATAAACCTGCTTGAAAAGATTCTAAAATCAACATTTCAAATAAGTATTTTTCATCAAAATTTAGCCTTCCCCACTCTTCGTCATGATATTTTATATATAATGGGTTGTTTAAATTGCACCATTTGCATCTAACTTTACTTTCCATAAAATACTCCTTATAAATTTGCATCATCACCATTTAATTAATCTAATCTTTTTTTATTTACTGCATATCCTTTTTCAAATAATATTATAACATTAAATTTAGGTATTAGCTATTATTTTATGCTAATAAAGTGTATTGCTTATATTTTTAAAGTTTGTTATAATTATTAAAGTTAATATAGTTTTATTAAAAGCTTAGTTGCTTTTAGAAAGGAACAGAAAATGATTAACAGAGATGATAATCCGGAATATTTAAATTCTTTTTTAGATTATTCAATAACAATTTTAAATAAATCTCCTAATTCTATAAAAGAATACAATTATGATATAGCAATGTTTCTAAAATTTATTAAATTACGCTTTAAATTGACAAATGAGACAGATTTTTCAGCTATACCTATTAACGATATACCTATTTCTGAAATTCAAAAAATAAAGCTTGAAGATATTCATGCTTTTATATCATACATGGCTACTACATTACATAGTAAACCTGCTACTCGTGCTCGAAAATGTTCTAGTATAAGAATATTTTTCAAGTATCTTTCTCAAAAAGAAAAGTTAATTGAGAACAATCCTGCTCAAAATTTAGAAACGCCAAAAAAAGATAAAAGAATGCCTAAGTATTTGTCTTTAGATGAAAGTAAAAAATTATTATCTATTACATCTAATGATTCTGATAACAGAAATGAAAAACGTGATTATGCTATTATTACCATTTTTTTAAATTGTGGTATACGTTTATCAGAATTGGTTGGTATAAATATTAAAGATATAACTTTTAGTGAATGTAAATTAAATGTTATTGGTAAAGGTAATAAAGAACGTACTATATATTTAAATAAAGCATGCATGAATGCAATAAATGATTATATAAAAAATGCTAGACCTAAAGAAGGTATAAAATATGATTCTAAAGATGCTCTATTTTTGAGTGAAAGAAAAGAACGTATTAGTAATAGAACTGTACAATATGTTGTAAAAAGAGAACTTCAAAAAGCTGGTCTAGATACTAATAAATATTCAGTTCATAAATTAAGGCATACAGCTGCAACACTTATGTATCAATATGGAAAGACTGATATAAGAGCACTTCAAGAATTACTTGGTCATGAAAGTATTTCTACAACAGAAATATATACTCATGTTGAAAATTCTCAAGTAAGAAATGCTGTTGAAAATAATCCTCTTTCTGATATGTAATCAAAGAGCAGATATTTTATATCTGCTCTTTATCTTATATTACAGGTATTGATAATTCTTGACCTATTTTTAAATTAGATTCATTTAGATTGTTTGCATATTTTATTTCATCTACTATATTTCTTACATCTTTTGATTCAAAATATATATTATTATTTTTTTCTTCCTTTGCAATAGTCCATAAAGTATCTCCAGAAGAAACATAGATTGTTTTATAATTAATATTTGAATGTGATAATGTTTTACTAGCACATA
>CAJKDR010000074.1 GCA_905198755.1 uncultured Clostridiaceae bacterium | reverse complement strand
TTTTCCACTATATATTATTTAATTCATTTGTTAATTTTTCATATTGATCTGATAATGTCTTTGAATAGAATACTAAAGTATCATCTTCCAATTTCCAACTATTTTTATTTTTTATAAGAAAATCAATTACATCTTCTTCTTTATCTAAAATGTCTTTTAGTTGATTTAATGTTTTAGAGATATCTTCTTTATCAGATGTAGAGTCATCTATAGCATATTTCTTATAGATATCAATATAGTAATCATCTAAATTCTTATCATTAATATAAGATAAAACTTTTTCTTCAGAAAAATAGCTATCCATTTCACTAGAAACTTCATTCAAAGTTTTTTTAGAATTCTCTAAATAAGCTTTAGTTTTTTCAAAATTAGGTCCATCCTTTTCTATATTTGAAGCTGTTAACATATTTGATAAAGTATCTTCATCAATAGCGTCATCTAGTTTTTTCAGAGAAGAAACAATATCAGATGAAAAATCTTTATATGATTTTTCAACTTTATAATAGTTACCAGATGTTATAGTTTGATTAATCTTTTCATTAACCTTATCATAATTAATAGGAAATTCATCCAATAAATCAGCTAAAGAATTTAGTTCTTCATTTAATTTTTCTTCTTGTTTTAAATCTCTAATTACAAAAAAAGCAATTAGGGCAACTATAACAAGAATAATAATTCCAACTATAATTGCAAATTTAGTTCCTTTTTTCATAAAATACCTCCTTATTATTATAAAAATTTAGAAATTTAACAAATGATTCATAATGTGTACCAAAAAAAATATTATTATTTTCCATTAAGTGAATTTCATCTTCAGTGCACCATCTTACAGATTCAACTTCTTCTTTTTGTAATACTAAAGAATTGATATCAAAATCTTTTTTTACATAATATAAATCAAAGAAACAATCCTCATCCTTATCAGAATAGAATAGTTTTAGTTCAGTAGGAGATAAATCTAACCCTAATTCTTCTTTAACTTCTGTTATTATAGCTTGAATACTATTTTCACCAGTTTTGGCATGCCCTCCAGTAAAAGCAAATTTTCCACCTTTTTGTTTGCTACGTTTTTGAATCAAAAAATCGCCTTTACTATTTTGAATAATTGCTAAAACAACTAAAATATATTTGCCATTGGGAATAGGATCTCCCTTTTTTATAATTTCACCTGTAAGTTGTCTATTTTTGTCATATAAATCTCTTAATTCTATTTCCATTTGTTATTCTCCTATTTAATATATTGAAATTATAACACAAACTATTATAAAAATGTTAAAAAAATATAAAAAAAGTTGACAAGTAACAAAAAAGAGAGTATACTAATATACTAGAACGGTATACTAGTGTGGTTTAAGGAGGGAGAAATGAAAGAAGAACAAATTATTAATGCTGCAAGAGAGTTATTCAAAAATTACGGATTTAAAAAAGTAAGTATGGATGAAATCGCTAGAAAAGCTGGAGTAACTAAAAAAACAGTATATAAATATTTTGCAAGTAAACAAGATTTACTAAAATTTTTTATAAATGAAGAATTAATAAATATGAAAAAAATAATAGAAGATACAGAGAAAAAAAATAGTGATTTTTTTGAATGTGTTCATGAATGTATTTTTAGGTTACTACAATATAAGCATAAAAGAAAATTTTTAAAAGTAATATTAGAAGAAGCAGAAGTATTAAAAGATGAAAAAATAACCAAAGAAATATCTGTGATAGATGAACAAATACAAAAATATATTAAAGAAAAACTGAAATATGCAGTAAAAGAGAAATATATAGATGTAGAAAATATAGATATAGCAGCATTTTTAATTTATAAAATGTATATTGCACTAATGTTCGATTGGAGTGAGACATATAAAAAGCTAGATGATAAAGTTATTGCAGATAGTATTTTAAAATTTGTTTTAAATGGAATTTCAAGAAAGGAAGATGATAAGTAATGGCAAAGTTACAAGAAAAGAAATTTTTTAAAGTTATTATTTTAATAGTTGTGTTTTGTATACCAATTATTTATAGTTTCTTTTATTTAAAATCATATTGGGATCCATATGGAAAATTAGAAAATATGGATGTAGCAATTGTTAATTTAGATAAAGGAAAAGACGGAGAAAACAAAGGAAAAGAATTAGTAGATAAATT
Source organism: uncultured Clostridiaceae bacterium (assembly GCA_905198755.1). GTDB lineage: Bacteria > Bacillota > Clostridia > TANB77 > CAG-508 > HGM13634. The sequence continues at coordinate 2,744 of CAJKDR010000074.1, read as the reverse complement.
AGTAGATAAAAATGTATTAAAACTTAGTACAGTTACAGAAGAAGAAGCAAATCAAGGACTATCAAATCAACAATACTATGCAACAATAACAATACCTGAAAACTTCACAGAAAATCTAGAAAGTGCAAAAGAAGAAAATAAAAAGACTGCAACAATAACATATAGACCAAATCAAAAATTAAACTATTTAGCTTCACAAATCATTAACAAAGTTGTAACAGCAGCTCAAACAGAAATACAAACAGAAGTTAGCAAAGAAGTAGTAGCAACATTGTCAGATAATTTAAGAGAAGTACCAGATAGTTTAGGAAAAATATCAGATGGAGCAGATAAAATATATGATGGCTCAACAAGTTTAAGAGATGGACTAAAAGCAATAAAAGAAGGAACAGAAACATTAGACGATAAATACTCAATGTTTGATGATGGAATAAAAACAGCATATGAAGGAAGCAACACATTAGCACAAGGTACAACAAAAGTAAATTCAGGAGTTAAAGACTTATCAAGAGGAGGAAAAACGCTTGAAGGAGCAATTACACAAATAAACTCTGGAGTAGATACATTAATGGCTAGTGGAACAGAAGGAATAACAAAATTAGCAACAGGAGTAACAAAAGTAGATAACGGAGCAACAGATTTAAAAACTGGAGTAAATAATTATGTAGCTGGAACAGATAACTTAACAGCAAATGTAAGTGCTTATACAACAAAAGTAAATGAATTAAATAGTAATACAAAAGCATTATTACAAGCATTAGCAGCACAAGCAGATTCAGAAACAGCAGATGAAACAACTAAGAAGTTAGCAAACAAGGCAAAACAAATATTAAAAGAAGATGAAAATGGAAAAGATTCTTTTGAAAAAATAAAATACAATGGAACAAAAATAAATGCAGGAGCTCAAAATCTTATATCAAATGATGAGAAATTGACAAAGGGTGTAGAAGAATTAAAAGCAGGTACTAGTCAATTAGCAAGTGGTACATCTAGTTTAGGAGCATTAACAAATGGAATTACTACATTAAAAGCTGGATTAAATCAAGTTGAAAATGGAACAAAAAATTTAAACTCAGGAATGGACACTTTAAAATCAGGAACACAAAGCTTAGAGCAAGGAGCTAGTTCATTAAGAACAGGATTAGAAACTTTAAGTACAAGTTCAGATACTGTAAAAGAAGGAATACAAACATTAGCAGAAGGAAGTAAAACAGCATATGATGGAAGCAAAGATTTATCAAGAGGAACATTAACATTTAAATCAGAAATATCAAAAGGATTAGATGAAGCAAATGATCAAATAGATAAATTAGATAATTTAGATACACATGTAGAAAATGCAGTAAAAGTAAATGAAGAAGACTACGGAGAAGTTTCATCATATGGTATAGCATTTACGCCACTATTCTTATCAATAGGTTTATGGGTAGGAGCATTGATGTGCTATGTAATATTATATTATGATCAACGTAAGAGATTTGGAATTTTAGGAAATCATACAAAAAATAAATTATTACAAAATGCAATATATATAGGAATAGCTGTAGGAACAGGTTTATTAACAGGATTCTTATTAAAAGCAGGATTAGGCTTAGAAACACCAAGTACATTTATATATTATCTAGAATGTGCATTAATAAGTGTAACATACATGAGTATTATCCAATTCTTAATAAAGAATTTTGGAGACATAGGAAAATTCTTAGCATTAATAATATTAATTTTACAATTAGCATCATCAGGAGGAACATTCCCTGTACCATTAATAGATAAAGGATTCCAAGCTATAAGTCCATTCTTACCAATGACATATAGTATAAAAATTGTAAAAGATTGTTTAATCCAAACAGATACAAACTTTATATTACAAAATAGTATGATACTAATAGGAATAACAGTAGTATGCTATGTAATAACAACAATAACAGATATAATAAAAATGAAAAAATCAAAAGAACAATAAAAAATAAAAGCAAGAAATTTAGTTTCTTGCTTTTATTAAGTTTAAAATCAAATATTATGGATAAGATGAAAATTAACGATGTGATTTTGATATAATATAACTAACTTAAATTTATAACTTTTGTGTTGAAAATGTACATAAAAAGTGATACAATGTATATAATAAAGAAAAGGAGGTAGAAATATGGCTAAAACAGATACATTGCATATAAGAATAGAACCAATTGTAAAGCAGAAAGCAGAAAAAACATTAAATGAATTAGGAATGTCAATAGCAGAGGCAATTAATGTATTTTTAAATCAAGTTATATTGAATGATGGTATTCCGTTTGAAATTAAAAAACCGAAGTTTAATAAAGAAAGCATTAAAGCAATAGAAGACGCAAAGAAAGAAAGAAATCTAAGTAAAACATTTAAAAACACAGAAGATATGTTTAAGGAGTTGGATAAATAGTGCAAATAAGATATACAAATAAATTTCAGAAAGATTATAAAACTATAAAAAGAAGAGGATATGAAATTAATAAATTAAAGGAAATTATAAACATTTTGATAACAGAGAAAAAATTGCCCACTAAATATAAAGAACACTATTTAGTGGGTAAATATAAACGGACTGAGAGAATGTCATATTGAACCAGATTGGCTACTAATTTATACAATAGATAATCAAAAATTAACTTTAATATTAATAAGAACTGGAACACATTCAGATTTATTCTAATATTTTTTATTCTTTTAATTAAGCCCTTATAAATAAAATATAATTTTTTTTGGCATTT
>CAJKDR010000073.1 GCA_905198755.1 uncultured Clostridiaceae bacterium | reverse complement strand
AAATCGAAACTAGAAAATTTCTTATCTACCAGATATTCTTCTGGAACTTTTGTTGAATCTAATGGATGTAAGCTTATTATTAAATTGTATTTTTGTTCATCAATTTTATAATTTAGTATTTCATTTAAATTAGTCTTTTGATTTTTTCTGAATGTAGGTATATATACTATATTTTTTTTATTTTTTAATCTTGGATATTCTTCTAATATTTCTTTTGATTTATCATATTTTGAATTATATATATATTCTAATCTAGGTAATCCAAACTTTACAATTTTTTCTTCTTGTATATTAAATGCCTCAGCAAAAATCTTCTTTGTTCTCTCACTTGGTGCTATAACAAAATCATAGTTTTTATGCATACACATTATACATGTGTACCCTGCATGCATTTTCATAATTTGAGCCGTTTTTTTGTTGTCTCCTTCTACCATCCCTAAAATTTGATAGCCAAACTTTTTTATTGCCCCCATTGCATGCCATATTTGTATTATTTTCAATTTCTTTTTATGTTTTAAAATACTAACTGGTATACAATAACTGTCAATTACACACACTTTTGAAGTTGCAAGATGCTTCATAACTTTTAAAGTATACAATATATATAATATTTTGTTATATATACCTTTTTCTAATTTCTTAGCAAATATTTTTATTTCTATATTATTATCTGTTTTTTCTATATATTCCTTTAGCAATTTAAAGTCAAGTGTTACATTATTAGATTGCCTTGTTATCATAATGATCCTACTTTTTACAGGAAATAGTTTCATAAACAAGTAAATTAAATTTGCCAAGAACTTTAATACTGTTATCGCTATATATAATATTGCTTTTTTTATCATCTTTTTTCTCCTACATTTTATCTGGCATTTCGATTCCTAATAATTTCATACCTATTTTCAACACTAATCCTACAGAATATGTTAAGAACACTCTTGCATCTTTTATTTTCGTATCTTCTACTAGTATTTTATTGTTGTTGTAAAATGTGCTATAATTTTTAGCTAATTCTAATAAATATCTCGCAAGTAATGATGGTTCATTTTTATCTACAGAATTTTCAATAACATTATTAAATTCATATATTTTCTTTACGACTTCTAATGACTCTTTATCTATTAATACTGAAAAATCTATTTCATCAATAGTTTTTACTCCTTTTGAGTTATTCAACACGCTATTAGTTCTAACATATGTATATTGAATATATGGGCCCGTTTCTCCATTGAAATTTAATATTGTATCCCAATCAAAAATTTGATCTTTTATAATAGTTGTAGCAACATTATTAAAAACAACTGCCCCTATCCCTATTTTTTTTGCATTTTCTTCTAGATTTTCCATATCTGGATTTTTTTCTTTTATTATTTGTTTTACTCTTGATATTGATTCTTTAAGCAAATCTTCTACCTTTATAACATTTCCTTCTCTTGTAGACATTTTTCCAGACTTCAAATGTACCATTCCATATGGAATATGTTGTAATCCTTTTATATATTTTTCATCTATTCCTAATAATTTAGCAACTTCAAAAATTTGTTTAAAATGCAAGTTTTGTTCATAAGCAACAACATACAAGCATTTATCAAAATCATAAGTTCTAGCTCTATATAGTATTGCGGCTAAATCACGTGTTGCATATGTTGTAGAACCATTTGATTTCTTTATCATGCAAACTCCCATTTTTTCTTCTTCTAAATCTATTATTTCTGCACCTTCAGATTTAACCAATCTTCCAGAATTTCTTAACAATTCTTCTACTTCTGGCATTTTATCAGAATAAAAAGCTTCTCCATTTAAAGAATCAAACTTCACGCCTAACAATTCATATATTCTATTAAATTCATTTAAGCTAACTTCTCTAAATTTGTTCCAAATTTCTGTACAATATGGATCACCATCTTCTAATTTTTTAAAGTTATCTCTACAAGCTTTTAAAACATCTTCGTCTTTCTTGCATAAATCATTTATTCTAACATATATTTTTGTTAATTCTTCAATAGGATTTTCATCAATGTTATACTCTTGCCCCCATCTTTTATATCCTTCTATCATTTTTCCAAACTGTGTACCATAGTCACCTAAATGATTTATGCCTATAGTATTATACCCTAAGTATTTATACATATTATATAAAGATGAACCTATAACTGTATTTCTTAAGTGTCCTATATGAAAAGGTTTTGCTATATTTGGTGAAGAATATTCAACGATTATATTTTGCCCTGCACCTAAAGTAGATTTTCCATACTCTTCTTTTTTGTTTGATACCTCTTCCAAAACTTCTTTTATAATTCTTTCTTTGTTGACAAAGAAATTTATATAACCATTTACTATTTCTATATTTTCAAACATTTCTGCATCTAATTTCATTTTTTCACATATTTCCTGTGCTATAATCATTGGTGATTTTTTTAGTTCTTTTGCTAATTTAAAACAAGGAAATGAAAAATCACCCATATCGTTATTAGTTGGTTTCTCTACCATTTTTATTATTTCTTTATCATCTATTTTTACAATATTTCCTATTATTTTTGCAATTTCTTTTTTATAATCAATCATGTTTTAATCTACTCCTTCTCAAACTTCGTCTATTATACTAAAAAACTAGCATATATGCAAGTTTATATGCTAGTTTTGTTAAATTAAATTATGATTAATATATGTATATTCCTAAGAAAGTTAATACTACATATACAACGCAATATATTATTTCTATAATTGCAAATTTCTTTATGAATTTTTTATCGTCCTTTTCTGAGAATATCGCCTTATATCCAAAATATGATAATACAATTGTCAATACATTGCAAAGACTTGAAAATGCAATTGTTAATTTATTTATTTCATAACTAAATATTGTTAATATTGATACTATCGATGCTATAACTATTGGTAACTTTGTAGCTGTAACAACAGATATAATCTCAGTTAATGATTTTTTATTTTCTTTATTTAAAATAAATATTATCAAAGAATAAACTAATACACTTATTATAGGTACTAAAATATTTTTCAATACATCTAATATATTTGAGAATACTCTACTAAATCCCCAATAATATATTGTTGAATATGTTGATTTTATAAATACCGCTACAATCCATATTATAATCATAAAAATTGCTGTTTTAAAGAAAGTTCCACCATCTTTGGAAATTTCTTCTAATTTATTTAATGGATTTTTAAACATATCTATTACAAAGCCTTTTGTTTTTTTAGTTTCATCCTTAATATTTACATTTTTTACAGAATCCTTTACTTGTTTTGCTGTTTCTGCAGTTTCTTTTTTTATTTTTTCAGCTTCATTTGTAATTTTCTCATTTTCTTTACTCATTTTCATCTCTCCCTTATAATAATATTTTTAGTATTATTCACCAAAATTTATTCCAATATCTTTTGCTGTTTTAAATAAATCATGATCTCTAGTAACTTTTCTTATGTTACTCTCAGTTGTATTTCCTGAAACAGCACCTATGGTTTTATTATTTCCAACCACATCTTCTAATGAAACATAATCTAGTTTACCATTTTTTATAACTGTTAGAACTCCAAATTTTTCTTCTAAAGCTAATTCCATTGCCTTAGCACCATATTTTGTTGATAAAACTCTATCAAACGCTGTTGGTGTTCCGCCTCTTTGCATATATCCTAAGGTTGTATTTCTTGCTTCTAATCCTGTTATTTCTTCCAATTGTCTAGCAACTCTATCTCCTATTCCACCAAGTTTTGTATTATCAACACCTTCCCCATTATTTCTAACATTTTCTACAGTAATTGTTCCACCTTTAGGCATAGCTCCTTCTGCAACAACTACTACACTAAAGCTTTTTCCTTTTGCTTTTCTTTCTTCTATTTTTCTTGCTGCTATATTTATATCATATGGAACTTCTGGTATTAGCGCTATGTCTGCTCCTCCAGCTATAGCTGATTCTAAAGCAATCCATCCAGCATATCTTCCCATTACTTCTAGAACCATTATTCTATGATGTGTTTCACCTGTAGAATGTAATCTATCTATTGCTTCTGTAGCAACTGATACTGCTGTATTGTATCCAAATGTTATCTCTGTACATGCAACATCATTATCTATAGTCTTAGGAATTCCAATTACATTTATTCCTTTAAGAGAAAAGTCTCTTGCTGATTTTTGAGTTCCATCTCCTCCTAATGTAAATACACAGTCAAACTCATCTTTTTTAACATTTTCTACACATATATCTGATAAATCTTTATATACAACTTGTCCATTTTCTTCAACTTTATAATTAAAAACATTAGCATTAGTTGAAGAACCTATAATAGATCCTCCTTTATGAAGTATTCCTGATGCTGTTGTTGCAGAATCCAGTTTTATAAATTCATTCTTTAGTAGTCCTCTATAGCCTTCTATAAACCCATAACATTCCACTCCATTATTTTCTGCAGTTTTTACTATACCTCTTATTACTGCATTAAATCCTGAAACATCTCCTCCATTTGCTAAAATTGCAACTTTTTTTATCATAATTTTCAACATTCCTTTCTAGAATTTAATTATTAAATAAAGCAATTTGTAAAATAGATTTTCACAAATTCCATTAGTATTATATCAATAATCAAAAAAAATACAATATATTTTTTTGATTTTATCACATATTATTTTCCAAGCCACCTTTTAGGTTATAAATTTTTTCATATCCTAATCTCTCTAAAATTCTTGCAGCTCTCATACTTCTTATTCCACTTTGACAATACAATAATATTCTTTCTTGCTTGTTAACACCACTAATTTTCCTTCTAATATCTGAAAGTGGAATATTTATAGCTCCATTAATGTGCCATTCTAAATATTCTTTATGACCTCTAACATCAATTATGCAATATTCACTTTTATCTATTTCACTAATATAAACATCTTTTATATTTCTTTTATTTTTTAAATCTCTTATGTTTTTCCACATTCTTAAATATTTTATCATTTAACGTACACCTCATTTTTTATCCTTTACTAATATAATATTCATTTTGTAATTTTTTTGTTATTTTTTTGAAAATAGAAAAAAATATCTTTTTTATAAATTAAAATAGATAAAACAGATGATAAAAAAGATAGAAATATCTTTTC
>CAJKDR010000072.1 GCA_905198755.1 uncultured Clostridiaceae bacterium | reverse complement strand
TTATATAAAATTATATTGTATATAATATTTATTTCATAAATTTTCATATACGAATAAATTTCTTTAAATCTTTTCTTTATACTTTAATTTCTTCTTTATTAGTATTAGTATTTTGTTCTTCTTTTTGCAAGTTATCTTTGGCAACAGTCATCATTAATTTAATTCTGTTCGCTTGGTTTGTTTCACTTGCACCAGGATCATAGTCAACTGGAGCTATATTGGCATTTGGAAACATATTTCTGATAGTTTTTATTACACCCTTACCAACAACGTGGTTTGGTAAGCAAGCAAATGGTTGAACACATATTATATTTGGAATTCCGTTTTCTATGTATTCTATCATTTCAGCTGTTAAAAACCAACCCTCACCAGTTTGATTTCCTATAGATAAAACATCCTTAACTTTATCTTCTAAGTGCCATATATCGCATACTGGAAGATATCCTTTTTTAGAATTTGATAAAGCAACTTTCATATCTTTTTCTAATATACCTATTAATTTTATTGCTACTTTAGAGATATCAGCTTTCGTTTTATCTACTTTTAATAAGCTGTTAAAAGTAATTTTATGTGTCGCCATAAATTTAACAAATCCCATAAAGTCTGGAAGTATAACTTCTGCACCTTCTTTTTCAAGTAAGTCAGCAACAAAATTATTTCCAAATGGATGATATTTTATCAATACTTCTCCAACAATTCCAACTTTAGGCTTTTTAATAGATGTATCTAATTCGATATTTTCAAAATCATTTACTATATCATAAATTGCTTTTTTAAATTCTTTGTTTGTTGATTTATCTACTAATTTTTTTCCCTTTTCCATCCATTCGTTAAATAGTTTTTGTGTTTCACCTTTATGAATTTCATAGGCTCTATTTTTTGTTAGCATTTTTTGTAATAAGTCACCTAATATTACAGCTTTAATTAATCTTTCTAACATTGGTAAAGATAGTTTAAACCCAGGATTCTTTTCCATTCCAACAAGATTAAAAGATATAACTGGTACATTTGGAAATCCGGCATCTTTTAAAGCTTTACGAATGAAACCTATATAGTTAGTTGCTCTACAACCGCCACCAGTTTGTGACATGATAATTGCGGTTTTATTTATATCATATTTTCCAGATTGCAATGCTTCTATAAATTGTCCTGTTGTTAATATAGATGGGTAACAAGCATCATTATTAACATATTTTAATCCTGTTTCTACAGTATGTTGAGTACAATCCCTTAAGTATTCTACTTTATAGCCATCTGCTGCAACAGCTCTTGTTACGAATTCAAAATGAATAGGTAACATTTGAGGTACTAAAATAGTATAATCTTTTTTCATTTCTTTAGTGAAAGGAACTCTATGTAATTCATAGTTACCTAAGTTATCTGATTTTTCTCTTTTATTTGCTAAACGTTTATTCATACTTGCCAATAATGATCTAATACGTATACGAACAGCACCTAAGTTGTTTATTTCATCGATTTTTATTAATGTATACATTTTTTCATAACTTGATAGAATTTCTTCAACTTGGTCTGTTGTTACTGCATCAACACCGCAACCGAAAGAGTTTAATTGTACTAATTCTAAGTTATCGTGGCTTCCAACAAATTCAGCAGCAGCATATAGTCTAGAATGGAATACCCATTGGTTAACTACTCTTAAATCTTTTTCTAATTTAGCTAAATGAGAAACACTGTCTTCAGTTAGTACACATAGACCTAAACTAGTTATTAAAGTATCTATTCCATGATTTACTTCAGGATCAGCATGATATGGACGACCTGCTAGGACAATACCTCTCAAATTATTTTTATTCATACATTCAATTGTTTCTTCGCCTTTTTTTCTAATGTCTGATTTACATTTTTGATATTCATTTTCAGCAGCTTCAGCAGCTTCTAATAATTCTTTTTTAGTAAAATTATATTCTTTAAATTCAGGTAGTTCTAAAATTCTCTTTGCAAGAGCTTTTTTTTCAAAAGGTAAAAATGGATTCATAAATTTTACATTTTTATCTTTTAATTCTTCAACATTATTTTTTAAAACCTCTGAATATGAAATGACAATTGGACAGTTATATTTATTATCAGCTTTTTCAAATTCTTTTCTAGAATAAGGAACACAAGGATAAAATATTGTATTAATTCCACTTTGTATCAAACTTACAATGTGTCCATGTGAAAGTTTTGCTGGATAACAAACAGATTCAGAAGGCATTGATTCCATTCCTTTTTCATAGGTACTACGAGTACTTTTTTCTGACAATATTACTCTAAATCCTAATTTTGTTAAGAAAGTGAACCAGAAAGGATAATCTTCATACATATTTAAAACTCTTGGAATTCCTATTGTTCCTCTAGTAGCTTCTTCTTCTGATAAAGGTGCATAATTAAACAATCTTTCAAATTTATATTTCATAATGTTAGGTAATTTTTGATTTTCTGAAACTATACCAGCACCTTTTTCACATCTGTTACCAGAAACATATCTTTTTCCGTTACTAAATTTATTTATTGTTAATAAACAGTGATTTTCACATCCATTGCATCTAGTGTGTGTTACTTTTATATCTAAATTATCTAATTCTTCAGTTTTTAATATTGTAGAATGATATTCCATATCAAAATTTGTTTCATATTGTTCTTCAGCTAAAAGTGCAACACCGTAGGCACCCATAAGTCCTGCTATGTCAGGTCTTATAACATCTTTACCAACTATTAGTTCGAATGCTCTAAGTACAGCGTCATTATAGAAAGTACCACCTTGTACAACAATATGATCTCCTAATGTAGAAACATCTCTAACTTTCATAACTTTTTGAATAGCGTTCTTTATAACAGAATATGAAAGACCAGCAGAAATATCTCCAACTTCATATCCTTCTTTTTGGGCTTGCTTAATTTTTGAATTCATAAATACAGTACATCTAGAACCTAAATCAACAGGTTTTCTAGATTTTAAAGCTTCTTCTACAAACTCTGAAATTGTTAAATTTAAACTTTTGGCAAATGTTTCTATAAAAGAACCACATCCAGATGAACAGGCTTCGTTAAGCATAATATTATCTATAACATCACCTTTCATCTTTATATATTTCATATCTTGCCCACCAATATCAACAATACTTGTAACATTTGGCATGAATTTTTTGGCGGCTGTATAGTGAGCAATTGTTTCTATTTCATTTAAATCAACACTTAAAGCTGTTTGGATTAATTTTTCTCCATAACCTGTAACACCACTATAACGAATTATAGCTTTTTCAGGTAATACTAAATAAAGTTGTTTTAACATAGATATAACACTCTTTAAAGGATTACCTTCATTGTTTCCATATAAAGAATATAATAAATTGCCATCTCTATCTATCAAAACAAGTTTAGTTGTAGTAGAACCTGCGTCTATACCTAAGAAACAATCACCAGAATAATTTTTTAAATCTTTTCTAGCTACTTTATCTTTATCATGTCTAACTTTAAATTGATTATATTCTTCATCAGTTGTAAATAAAGGTTTTAATGGTTGAGTTGTTGTGTCTTTTGAAATTCTTAATACATCTATTTTACTTTTTAGTTTTTCAACAGAAATAGGTTTCATTTCTAAAGAATCTAATACAGCACCTTTAGCAACTAATAAATGTGCTTCTTCAGGAATAATGATTTCATCATCTTTTAAGTTTAATGTTTCTATAAATCTATTTCTTAATTCAGATAAGTAATTTAAAGGACCTCCTAGAAAAGCTATTTTTCCTCTTATTGGTCTACCACAAGCTAAGCCACTAATTGTTTGATTAACAACAGCTTGAAATATTGAAGCTGCAATATCTTCTTTTGCTGCACCTTCATTTATTAATGGTTGTACATCTGTTTTTGCAAAAACACCACATCTTGAAGCAATAGGATATATAGTGTTATGTGATTTTGCTAGTTCATTAAGACCAGCTGTATCGGTATCAAGAAGTGAAGCCATTTGGTCTAAGAAAGCACCTGTACCACCAGCACAAGTACCATTCATACGTTGTTCTATCGACTTATCAAAATAAATAATTTTTGCGTCTTCACCACCAAGTTCTATTACTACATCTGTTTGTGGTATATATTTTTCTACAGCTCTTTTACAAGAAACAACTTCTTGTATAAAAGGTAAATCTAAAAAAGTTGCAGCAGACATTGCACCAGAACCTGTTAAGGCAATAGTAAATTTATATTCTGAATAGTCTCTTGCAAGTTCTTCCAAGACATCACAAACAGTATTTTTGGTGTCGGAAAAGTGTCTCCTGTAATTTGTATATATTGTATTTAAGTTATTATCCATAATAACAATTTTTACAGTTGTAGATCCAACATCTAATCCAACATGTAATAATTTTTCGTCCATAAAGACCTCCTTGATTAAAGCAAAATTTTCCCTTTTGCAATTCAAACATAATTTTATATCTAAAAATAAGATTTGTCAATGTAAAAGAATGGGAAACCTTACGGAATAAAGAAAAAGATACATATGAAAATTGAGTTATTAAAGTTATTTAATAAGGAATAATAGAAAGTAGTGTATTGTCTCAATAAAGGATGCAAAAAGTAGGCGTTGTAGGTAAGAAATACCACAAAAAATTTACCTAACTGCGTCCTATCAGAATTTTGGTTAATATTTTTTATTTGACAGAAATATAATCTTTCATTTTTTCAAATTTAGCATCTCCAATTCCAGAAATATTTTTTATATCTTCTATGTTTTTAAATTTTCCATTCTCTTTTCTATAGTCTATTATTTTTATAGCAGTAGAAGAACCTATCCCAGGAATAGATTCTAATTCGGATTGCGTTGCTGTATTTATATTTATTTTTGAAGATTTTGAAGATGAACTAGTGTAATTGCTAGAAATTTCTTCTAGTGGTATTTCTTCTCCTTTTTTTGGAATATATATTTTTTCACCATCTTCTAAAATATATGCTAAATTAACTGAATTAAGATCTGCTTCATCTGTTAGTCCACCAGCAGCATCTATTGCATCTTTTATTCTGCTACCAGATTTTAAACTAACAATTGTATTGTTTTTTACACAGCCAGATACATGAACAATAATGTCGGTATTTTCTTCATTGTCAATGGTATTGGAGATATTTGAATCTACAATTAACTCATTTTCGTCTGTTATAGTAGATTCAAAATTGTATTTTGATACAGTAGAATAAATATAATATATAATTGTTATAATCATGATCAATAATATGATTATAAATATAATTTTTTGCTTTTTATTTAAATTTTCAAACATAAAAAACCTCCTAAATTATAAAATTTA
>CAJKDR010000071.1 GCA_905198755.1 uncultured Clostridiaceae bacterium | reverse complement strand
ATATGATGTAAATAAATATTTAAATGAAGATAATATAGAAGAATTAACTATATCACTTGAAAGAAATAATGAAATAATTAATTTAAAATTACAGCCAACTAACATAAAGACTAAAGATATAGGAATTTATTTTTCTAAAAATAATAATAAAGACATGATACCTAAAATTGCAGGAATAGAAGAAAATTCACCAGCAAAACAAAGTGGGCTACGAGAAAATGATATTATAATTAGTGTTAATGATATTGATACTGAAAATGATTTATATAAAACATTAGAACTTATACAAAAATCAGATACTGAAGAAATAAAACTAGAGTTAAAAAGAAATAATGAAACAATAGAGTGCAATGTACATCCTAATACAGTAAATAATTATTATTTAGGTATTGTATTTAAAAATACTGAAAGTACATTTGCTAATAAAGTTAGTTATGGATTATCAAATACAAAAGATTTTGTATTATCAATATTTGATAATTTAAAAGAAATGTTTACAGGAAAGATATCTGCTAATCAAATGGTTGGAATAGTAGGAATATCAAATATAGTTGTTAATACATCTGGTTTATATGAATACATTTATATGTTAGCATTAATATCATTATCATTAGGATTAACAAATTTATTACCTTTTCCACCATTAGATGGAGGAAAAGTAGTAATTTATTTAGTAGAAGCAATACGTAGAAAACCAATGAAAGAAGAATTAGAAATTAAATTACAAATGTTAGGATTTGCAATACTTATTGCATTATCAATCTATGTTACTTACAATGATATATTGAGAATTGTTTAAACAATTGTTAAGGGAGAAAAGTAGTAATGAATGAACAACAATTGAAAAAATTAAGAGAAGTATTTCCTGATTTTAATTCAGAAGAAGAATTATTAAATTCATATATAAAAAATGCAAATTTATATAAAAAATCTAATAAGCTATTGTTAGATTTAGCATCTGATGAAAGAATAAATTTGAAAAATATTTATTCTTTAGAGAATTACTTGAAAAGTAGATTTTCTGTTAAGGATGCACAAATAAAAATAGAAAGAAATACAGAATTTAATATAAAAAACGAATGGGAGAATATTATAGCTTATATAAATGTGAAATATCCGTTAACAAAGGCAATATTAATCAATAACAGTGCTGAGATAAATGAGAAAAATATTCTTATAAAGCTTGCCGTTAAAGGAGAAGATTTTCTTGTTGCAAGTGGATTTGATAAAATAATTGAAAAATCTATTTTAGATTTTTATAATAAAGAATATAAAATAAAAATAACAGAAAATATAGACAAAGAATTAGTAAAAAAATACGAAGAAAATACAAAAAGAATAGAGAGAATGGCAATAGAATTAGCAGAACAAGAAATAACATGGGAAGAAGAAAAGCCTAAACAAACAAAACAAGAAAATACACCAGAAATGAAAAATGAAACTAATAATGAACCTAAAAAGGCAGTAAAAAATGAGAATACAGTAAAAGAACCAGCAGAACCAGTACCAGAAGAACCAAAGGAAAATACACCTTTAATATTAGGAAGATCTTTAAATATAAAAGAGACATTAGTTAAAGTAGAAGATTTAAGTATAGATAGTGGAAAGATAGCACTTGAAGGTGAAATAATAAATATGGATTCAAGAGAACTAAAAAGTGGAAAGTTTTTAGTTATGTTTGATTTATATGATGGAACAAGTACTATTACTTGTAAATCTTTTGTTGTACCTGAAAAAATGAAAGAAGTTACAGGAAGACTAAAAAATGCAAAAGGTGTAAAAATATCTGGAACAGCACAATTTGATTCATTTGCTAAAGAATTAGGTGTTATAGCTAATGTAATAATAGAAACACCAGGTAGAAAAAAAGAAAAAAGAATGGACAACGCAAAAGAAAAAAGAGTAGAGCTACACATGCATACACAAATGAGCCAAATGGATGCAGTTACATCTGCAAAGGATTTAATAAAAAGAGCAATGAGTTGGGGAATGAAATCGATAGCGATAACAGATCATGGAGTAGTACAAGCGTTCCCAGATGCACATAAATTATTAGGAAGAGATAATAAAGATATGAAAATAATTTATGGAGTCGAAGCTTACTTAGTTCCAGACAAGGTACCTATTGTATCAAATCCTAAGAGACAAGATATAGATACAACTTATTGTGTATTAGACTTAGAAACTACAGGATTATCTTTTAGAACAGAAAAAATAACAGAAGTAGGAATAATGAAAATTAAAAATGGCGAAGTAATAGATTGCTTTGAAACTTTTGTTAATCCAGAGAAACCTATTCCATATAAAGTTGTGGAGGTAACAAAAATTACAGATGACATGGTAAAGGATGCACCAAAAATTGATGAGGTATTTCCAAAAATTTTGGAATTTGTTGGAGACAGCGTTTTAGTAGCACATAATGCTGATTTTGATATAGGATTTTTAAAGCATAATGCAGCAGAATTAGGTTATAAATTAGAAAATACATACTTAGATACATTAAGATTAGCAAAAGATTTATTTCCTAATTATAAAAAATATAAATTAGGCATTATCGCTGACAATTTAGGAATTAAAGTAGAAGTTGCACATAGAGCTTTAGATGATGTTGATACAACAGTAAAAGTTTTTAATGTTATGACAAAAATGTTAAAAGAAAGAAAAGCAAAAACAGTAAATGATATCGATAAAGTAGCAGCAGATGATAATTTTGCTAAAGATGCATACAAGAAGTTACCAGCATATCATGCAATTATATTAGCTAAAGATTATGTCGGACTAAAAAATTTATATAAGTTGGTTTCTCTTTCACATTTACATTACTTTTATAAAAAACCTAGAATACTTAAGAGTTTATATAAAAAGTATTCAGAAGGACTAATGCTAGGTAGTGCATGTGAACAAGGGGAATTATATAGGGCAATTGTTGCAGGAAAAGATGAAGAAGAAATAGAAAATATAGCAAGAGATTATGATTATTTAGAGATACAGCCATTAGGAAATAACGAGTTTATGATAAGAAATGGAACTGTTGCAGACAAAGAAGCATTAAAAGACATTAATAGAAAAATTGTAGAACTAGGTGAAAAATTAAATAAATTAGTTGTAGCTACATGTGATGTACATTTTATGGATCCACAAGATGAAATATATAGAAGAATATTACAAGCAGGTCAAGGATATGATGATGCAGATCAACAAGCACCACTTTATTTAAGAACAACAAATGAAATGCTAGAAGAATTTGAATATTTAGGAATGGAAAAGGCTTATGAAGTTGTTGTAACAAATACAAATAAAATTTCAGATATGTGTGAAAGAATATCACCAATTTCACCAGAAAAATGTCCTCCACATATACCTGGATGTGAAGAAACGATAAAAAAAATAGCTTATAGTAAAGCACATGAACTATATGGTGAAGAATTACCTAAGATAGTAGAAGACAGACTAGAAAAAGAACTGAATTCTATTATAAAAAATGGATTCTCAGTTATGTATATAATTGCTCAAAAATTAGTTTGGAAGTCAAACGAAGATGGATATATAGTTGGTTCTAGGGGTTCTGTTGGGTCTTCATTTGTTGCAAATATGACAGGTATAACAGAAGTAAATTCTTTGCCACCACATTATAGATGTCCAAATTGCAAGTATTCAGATTTTACAGATTATGGGTATAAAAATGGATTCGATTTACCAGATAAACAATGTCCAAAATGTGGACATAGATTAGATAAAGATGGAATGGATATACCATTTGAAACTTTCTTAGGCTTTGACGGAGATAAAGAGCCTGATATTGACCTTAACTTCTCTGGCGAATATCAAGCTAAAGCACACAAATATACAGAAGTTATATTTGGTAAAGGAACAACTTTCAAAGCTGGAACAGTTGGAACAGTAGCAGATAAGACAGCATTTGGATATGTAAAAAAATATTATGAAGATAGACAAATACCTGTAAATAATGCAGAAGTTGCAAGAATATCAAAAGGATGTACAGGAATAAAAAGAACAACAGGACAACATCCAGGTGGAATTATAGTTGTACCAAAAGGAAGAGAAATATATGAATTTACACCAGTACAACATCCGGCAGATGATCCAAATTCGGACATAATAACAACACATTTTGATTATCACTCAATAGATCAAAACTTGTTAAAACTAGACATACTAGGACATGATGATCCAACTATGATAAGGATGCTTTTTGATATAACAGGAATAGATCCTACAAAAGTACCACTTGATGATAAAGAAACAATGTCAATATTTAGTTCGACAAAAGCCTTGGGAGTTACTCCAGAACAAATACATTCTGAGGTTGGTAGTTTTGGAATTCCTGAATTTGGTACTAAGTTTGTTAGAGGAATGCTAGTTGATACAAAACCAACAACTTTTGAAGAATTGCTAAGAATATCTGGATTATCACATGGTACAGATGTGTGGCTTGGAAATGCTCAAAGCTTAATAGATGCTGGTACAATAACACTTCAAGAAGCAATTTGTACTAGGGATGATATTATGTTGTATTTAATTAAACAAGGAGTACCTCCAAAACCATCTTTTAAAATAATGGAAACAGTTCGTAAAGGAAAAGCTTTAAAAGATCCAGAACAATGGGCCAAATATAAAGAAATAATGCAAGAAAGCAATGTGCCAGATTGGTATATTAAATCTTGTGAAAAAATTAAATACATGTTTCCTAAGGCACATGCTGCAGCATATGTTACAAATGCCTTTAGAATTGCTTGGTTTAAAGTGCATAAACCAGCTGCGTATTATACAGCATATTTTACAATAAGAGCAGATGAATTTGATAGTGAATGTATGATATTTGGAAAAGAAAAAGTAAAAAACAAGATGAAAGAGTTAGAGCTACAAGGAAATAGCATTTCAACTAAAGATAAAAATGTGTATGCAATTTTAGAAATTGTTTTAGAAATGTACGAAAGAGGAATAAATTTCTTGCCGATTGACTTATACAAATCCCATGCAACAAAATTTATATTAGAAGAAGATGGCATACGACCACCGTTAAACAGTATACCTGGTTTAGGAACAGTTGCAGCACAAAGTATTGATGAAGCAAAAAAAGATGGTGAGTTTATGTGTATAGATGAATTACAACAAAGAGCAAAAATTGGAAAATCAGTTGTAGAATTATTAAAAAAATTTGGTTGTTTGGATGGAATGACACAAAGCAATCAGATGAGTCTATTTGTGTAGAAATACATATAGAGAGGAAAGATAAATGAATTTTTTAAATACTACAGGATTAATAAAATATATTAATCCATTGAATGCAATAATATATTTTAT
>CAJKDR010000070.1 GCA_905198755.1 uncultured Clostridiaceae bacterium | reverse complement strand
TCTGGTTTAATAGTTCTCTATATTTATTTGAATTACTTAGTTTGTTAAAAGCATTTATTTTCTCTTTTGTAAATGTAAAATCTTGAAACATTGAATTTCTTACACTCGGTAGAAAATAATTATATAAATCTATATCTTTAAAACTATCAAAAAGCTCCAATTTGTATCTTTTATTTTTTAACATATTTGTTATATATTTTTTATATTTTGTTTGTTTTATTGCATATGGATATATGAAATATGTATATTGATAATTTATCTTTAGTTCCAACTTCTTATCTTCCTTTCTATTGGTTATCTGTATATGCTAATAAGTTTATATCTTTTGCTAAGTGATATTTTCCTATGAAATCTATTAATAAGTTTTCATCCAAGTTATAATTTATTTCACAAACAATATCTCCATTAGAGTTAATTGCTCCCCATTTTCCATTCCTTTTTACTGCCGCATATCCGTATTCATTTTGTTCTTTTGCATCATCATATATGCAATCTGTAACAGTTTTTCCGTCTTTATCTACAAAACCATATTTTCCATTTTCTTTTTTTAGAAATATATTATTGTTTGTTAAAATTTCTTTTGATGCTTTTTCTTCTCCTGACAAACTATAATATTTATATCCTTCTTCAGTCCATAATTTTATATAGCTCTTGTCTGAATTTACTTCATTTACTATTCCTTTTGCTATTTCTTTTAAATCTTTATTTAATATGCTTTCTTCTGAACTTGTATTGTTTTTTTCTTCTACTTCATATATTTGAGCCTTTTCATAATATTGTATATTTGCATATTCTAGTTTTAATTTAACATTATTTTCTATGTCTATTATCCCATATGAATTTCCACTTTTAGCTATAAAGTTATTTTCACATGTGTATTTTAATTCATTGTATTGGCAATCTATTTTCTTTTTAGTTTCTATATTATATGCACCATATTTTTTATTTTTTGTATATACAATTACATTATTTTTTATTTGTTTTACATCATCAAATTCTAAATCTACAGTAGTTTCTTCATTTTGGTTTATAATTTTGTATTTGTCATTTTCTTTTACACAGAACCATTCTTTATTTTCTATTTGTTTTATATCTTGATATTTATTTTCTGTTTTATTATATATTCCGTATTTTCCATTCTCATCTTTTACTATATATAGGTTTGTATCTTCTCCAAGACTTTTTATTTGTGTGTATTTATTTGGAATTACTATTATTCCTTCTGAATTTGCTAGCCCAAGTTTTTTATCTTGTACTGTTATCACAACATCCTTTGTTCCTTTTAATGAATATATGTCATCATATATTGCATCCAACAAAATTTTTCCATTTAAGTCTATTAATCCATATTTTTCATCTTTTTGAAATTTTAATAAATTCTTTTCATACCATAAATTTTTATATTCATCATAGTTTTCTATTGGTTCAACTTTACCATATTGATCCAATATTTGTTTATTTTTTGAATTTAAAACTTTTGTATTATATGTGTTATTTGTATAATCTACATTTTCTGTACATATAAACACATCTTTTTTATTATCTGGTATTATTATCATTTCATCATATGTAGGTTCTATCACAATATTTGCATTGTTATCAATAACTCCCCATTTATTATTTGTGTATACTGAAAAATAAGTATTTGCAGTAATTATTTTTTTATCAGATTTTAATAATTTAGTAATTGCTACAATAAATAAAACAATTATTGCTAATGCCATTATTACAGCTATAACCTTTTTAATATTTAATTTTGGTTCGTTACTATATCTTCTTCCTCTACTCATACTTTCCTCCTATTTTACAATATATAATATATCATAAATACTAGTAATTGTCGATATTTTAATGAAACATTTATTTTTTTGTTTATATTGCATTATAATGTTTTTTGTACTATAATCACTTAATGAATAGGAGGTTATTATGGGTATTTATTCTAAAAAAATAAGATTAAGATATAGTGATATTGGAACCTCTAATAGATTAAACTTAAAATCTTTAATCGGATATCTTCAGGAAATTGCTGGAGCACATTCTTCTTTAGCTGGATATGGACTAAATGATATTCCAAATACTCATGTTTCTTGGCTTTTATTAGATTGGAAAGTTAAGATGTTTTCTCATCCTTGTTATGGTGATGAACTTACAATTAATACTTGGCCACGAACTTTAGAAAAATTTTATTCTTATAGAGATTTTGAAATTTTTGATTCTAATAATAATTTAGTAGCTATTGCATCTTCTAAATGGTTACTAATAAATACAGAAACTAGAAAAATAGAAAAAATTAAACCAGAGATTGTTGAGAGTTATGGAATTGTAGATAAATGTGTATTTAATGATAAATTAAATGAAAGGCCTAAAGTTCCTAATGATTTAGAATTAACTTTTAAATATAAAATTCAAAGAAGAGATATTGATACAAATGGACATGTTAATAATTTGCATTATATAGATTATGCTTTAGAAACATTACCAGAAGATATTTATAATAATAATGAATTTAGTAATATAGAAATTCATTATAAAAAAGAAATAAAGTATGGTGAAACAATTAATTGCTATTATTCATTTGAAGATGATAAACATGTAATTTCTATCATGAGTGAAGATAACACTGTTTTACATTCTATAGTTAAATTGTATTAAGATAGAAAATGTGGACAATATATGTCCACATTTTTACCTTTTATTTTTTTATTTTTATCACTATTATGCTCATATCATCTTCTGCTTTTCCATAGTTGTTATCTACTGCTTCTTTTATTATTATATCTGCTATTTTTTGTGCATTTTCTGTTTCTATATTTTCTAGTATATTTTTTACCCAGATTTCTCTATTTTTATATTCTTTATTTGAGTCTATTATTCCATCTGTACACATTACTATTATATCTTCGTTTTCTAAATCTCTATCAAACACTATTAAGTCTACATTGTTTATTATCCCTGTTGGTAGCGCTATGTTTTTTATTATATCTACATTCTTCTTATGTTTTACAAATGTTGGTGCTGCTCCATTTTTTATGTATTCTGCATTTCCTGAATATAAGTCTAATATCATTGTATCTAATGTTGCATATGTTTCTTTTTCTGGATTTGTTAATATTGCATTATTTATAAGTTCTATTGATGTTTCTTTATCAAATCCATTTGATAATAATCTTCCTAACATTTTTACTGCTATTTGACTTGATTTTCTTGCTTCTGGTCCACTTCCCATTCCGTCGCTTAATGCTATTAAGTATTTTCCATCTTTTAGCTTTATTTGTATACTACTATCTCCTGAAACGCTTTGTCCTTCTTTGTTTTGCTTTGCGATTCCTATTTGCATAGTATATTTATCTTTTGAAATATATGTTTGATAACATATATTTTGTTCTAACTTCATTCCACATTTTTCTTCTTGAATAATTATATCTTCATTAAATATTTTGTGTAAAATCTCTTCTATTTTCTGTGTTGGACATTCTATAATTTCTTTTCTGTCACATGTGTTTAGATATATTTTTATTATATATCTTCCTGTATTTTCTCTTTTTATTTCTGCATCTAGAACCTTAATATTTCTTTGTCTGCATAATGTTAGTATTTCTTTTTTTTGTTTTTTAAATTCTGTGTGTTCTTCTTTTATATCTTTTGTTATATTTTGTATTGCTTTAGACACTCCATCTAGTTGATTAGACATGTTTTGATTTGCTTGATTTACTTTTGCTTTTATTACAAAATTTATTTTACTCGCATTATATGCATCATTTATTGCAATTAACATATTTCTTATATCTTTTTCTATTTTTAATGATATATCATAACTGTCAAAACCAACTATGTAACTATTGTGATTTTTAAATATTTCTAGCAAGTTTTCTCTATTAATTTTGTCATTTTTATTTAGAAAATCAAATATGTCTCTTACTATTTCTTCGTTTTCATTAATCATGTCATCATATAGTATATTTTCTTTTAATGGCTCTATTTTGTTTTCTAATTCGTCTATAAATATTTCTCTGTTATTATCTATAATTTCTTTTTCATCTACTGTTGTTGCTGCAACTTCTTTATATGTATTTGACATTTGATTTATAACATCTGATACATCTTTTAGTTTTTCTATTGTTTCTGTGCTTCCTTGTAATCTATACTTTGCTCCTTCTTCTAGATATTCATCTTTTCTTAATATATTTGCTATATTTATTTCTAGCTTATTTGGTATTAATATTAGTGCTAATGATGCCACTAATATTTCTTTAAAACATATCAATTCTACTAATGCTCCATTATACACATATGTTAGTAGTAAATTTCCTCCTATGAAACCTACTATTACACCTATCTTTCCAAATTTACTAAGTATTCCTGCTATCATTCCTGATAATGCAAATGCTGCTATCAGTATAGGGTTTGCATTTGTTATTATCCCAAGTACTACACCAACTGTAACTCCTGATGTTGTTCCAACAAGTATACCATTTTTCCAACCTAATATTAATACTAATAAAATACTTATTATATTGCTTATTTGCAATCCTAATATTTTAAAATCTCCTATGCATGTAGCTGCTATTGAAATCATTAATGTTCCGCCAATTACTTCTTCTAGTGAAAATACTTTTTTGTTTCCAAATTTGCTAATTACTATTATAGATTTACTAAATATTTTATAAAAAATGTATCCTACAAGCCCTGCTGTGATGCTTAGCAATAAGTCATATACTAAGAAATCTTTAAAAATCAATTTTATTGCTTGTCCTAAAAATATAGAAAGAAAAACAAATTTACCAAGTTTTTGTTTTTCATTTTGATATTCTTCTAGTATTCTTTTGGGTTTAAATGCTAATATCATTGCTATGAAAATAGCACTTGTAAGAATAAATGATAATAATCCTGATGTTTGGAATTTTATTAATGTTCCTATCATTGTAACCATAAATAAAATTCCAACTGGTATTTCATTACTACTTGCTGCTGCAAATATTGCAAATGCAAATATTGAATAATCTATTCCTATATTTCCTGTTACTAATGCCAGCATAAAAGATACTACATAAAGTAGTACATTTTGAATAGTTAAATTTTTCTTTAATATTGCCTTTACATTTCTTTTTTTATTTAATTGATTATTATTTTCAATTTCTTCTTCTGAATCTAAATCTTTTGATATATTTTGAAACATTTCTTCACCTCATAAACTTTATTTAATCATTTTCATATTATAGTTAGTTTGTTTTGCATTGTTTGTCGTTTTTAGAAATAAGATTCAAAAAGTTTATTACATTTTGTGATATATTAATTTTAATAATTTTATTTTTCACTATTTTACTCCTTTAAGCATGAATGCTTCAATTAA
>CAJKDR010000069.1 GCA_905198755.1 uncultured Clostridiaceae bacterium | reverse complement strand
TATTCTAACAATTAAATTATATTTTTTCTTTTTTTGGTAAAAATATTACTTAGATTTTTATTTATGGAGTTATTTATGAAAAAATGTTTTTTAATTATTATTTCTATAATTGTTTTAATATCTATTGGTTTCTTTATTTTTAAAACCCCTCAAAATTCTAATAATTATTCAAGCAATTATACTGCAGAAAAGACTTCTACTTTTAATGAATCAGAATCAAAAGATGATTCATCATATAATAATATCTCTAATAATGAAATTAGTACCTCTTCCGATAAAAGTTCTGACAAAAATGATACTGAAACCATTGCTAAATTTTCCACTAAACTTCCTAATGATACAAAAGAAAGATATTCCAATATAAAATTGGCTTGTAAAACTTTGGATGGAACTATTGTAAAATCTGGCGATACATTTTCTTTATGGAATACTTTAGGTTGTCCTAATAAAGAAAAAGGCTATAAGAAAGCTAAGGCCTTTACTTCTGATGGTGATATAAAGCAAAGTTATGGTGGTGGTATTTGTCAAGTTAGTACTACTATTTACAATGCTCTTTTAAAGATTGATGAGATAAAAATAACTGAAAGGCATGAACATAGTAGAGATGTAGTTTATATAAAGGATGGCAAAGATGCTGCTGTTTCTTATAAATCTGCTGATTTAAAATTTAAGAATAATGCTGATTACGATATAAAGTTAAAAGCAAGCGTTAAAAATAATAAAGTGATTATTAATATTGAGAAATTATAATTTATTGTTCTGTATTGTTTTTTTCCTCATATACATATGGTAGGAGGGATTTTATGATTTCGAGAAAACTTAAATTTACCTATGTTAGTGTTATACTTGCAATTATTCTTATTTTGTCTACTTTTTGTTTTGCTACTGATTCTGTATATGTGTGGTCTAGTAATTCAAGTTCTATTTCTAATAATTCTATAGAGTCAAATACTAAAAATAATATTGTTCCCACTTCTGCTGATATAACTGATAATAATTCTTTGAACTTAGAGTCTGGAGCAGCTATATTAATTGAACAATCTTCTGGCGAGGTCTTATACGCTCATAATGTTCATGAAAAGCTTCGTCCTGCCAGTGTTACTAAAGTCATGTCTTTACTTTTGATTATGGAAGCTTTAGACAACGGACAAATTTCTTTAGATGACCAAGTTCCTTGCAGTGAGAATGCTCATAGTATGGGTGGATCCCAAATTTGGTTAGATACCACTGAAACATTATCTGTTAATGATATGATTAAGTCTATGTGTGTTGTTTCTGCTAATGACTGCACTGTTGCTATGGCAGAATATTTAGCAGGAAGTGAAGAAGCATTTGTTCAAAGAATGAATGCCAAAGCTAAAGATTTAGGAATGAATGATACTACATTTAAAAATTGTCATGGTATAGATGAAGATGGTCATGTTACTTCTGCCTATGATATTGCTCTTATGTCTAGAGAACTTTTAAAAAATCATCCACAAATAACCAATTACACAACTATTTGGATGGATTCTATTAGAAATGGTAAATCTGAATTAACTAATACAAATAAGTTAGTTAGAAATTATAAGGGTGCTACTGGATTAAAAACTGGTTCTACTTCTCTTGCTTTATATAATTTATCTGCTTCTGCAACTCGTAATGATTTATCATTAATTGCTGTAATTATGAAGGCTCCTTCAACTAAGATTAGATTTAGTGAAGCTACTAAACTATTAGATTATGGTTTTGCTAATTGCTCTTGTAAATCTTTTGGCAAGAGAGGTGATATAATATCAACTGCTACTGTTAATAAAGGCATTCAAAATACTACTAATTTAGCTCTCCAAGAAGATGCAAATATAATCTTAAAAAAGAATGAAAGCTCAAATATAGAACAAAATATAACTTTAAATGATAATATATGCGCTCCTATAAAAAAGGGAGATGTTATTGGTAAAATAACATTTAGTTCTAATGGTAATCAACTTTTAGAAGTAAATTTAGTTTCTGATAATGATATTGAAAAAAATACTCTTTGGAATCTGACTGTTTCATTATATAAAAAATGGTTTAATGTTTTAAGATAAAAAATTAAGTTCGTGAGGCTAAGCTTTCCTCACGAACTTATTTTATCTTCCTGTATAGAATTCATCCCACTCACGATGTAATTTTTTATATGGTATAAATTCTGCATTTTCTTTATCAAATTCTTTTTCATCAAATTTTCTTAATTCTTTTGTATCTGAATCAATTAAGTATTTTTGATTTTTTATGTTTAGTATTAGACATCTCATATGTCTAGTTTCTTCTTTTGTTTTTCCTTCTATCTTTTTCCACACTTTTTCTCTATTTTCTGGTCCTAAACTTATGTCTGCAATTTCTTTCATATACTCAAATACTCCTTGAGAATCAATGTTGTATTTTTCTTTTAGTATTTCTAATGCATTTCTAAAAAATACAACCTCTTCTGTTTCATCCATTATCTCTTCTGATTCTTCAACATTATCTATTTCTTTTTCTATCTCTTTAATTGCATAATTTCCTTTTGTTTTATTAAAATTATCTAACGAATTTTTAAATTTATTATTATCATCTTCTAATATTCTTATCCCTTCTGCAGTTAAATTTGTCTTTAGTCTTGTAAGGTCTTTTATATTGTTAAAATCATCTAAATCTAGTGTTAAACTATATTCACTACAAGTTAAGCCAACAAAATAATGAGTAAGATCTTTGTCCCAAAGAATACAAACATCATAGTCATCATTATTTTTAAATATTTCTGTAAGTGATTTTGCCAAATATCTAGATACTTCATAACAAACTCTTCTATCATGTTCTTCTCTATTAGCTTCCCAAACTTCATTAATGTCTCTTCCATACCAATCTGGCAAAGCAAATTTATCATCATCCACTCTTTTAATGTATGATAATACATTATCATCATAAGTATAAATTTTACTTAGTTCTTCATATATAGCTAAGATTTTTTCTTCATTACTCAATTTATCATTCTTTGATAATTCATCAACAAATGGTTGTACTTCTTTTGGTATATTCCAGTCAGCTTTGTCACACTTAATATTTAAGTTTATATCTTCTCCATTTTCATGAGTCTTATTTTTATATCTTAAGTAGTATTCTTCTTCTGGATTTAATATTATTTTAGGTTTTCTTAATACTGATAAGCTCACTAGTTCGCTTAATTTATTTAAATTTGCAATATTTATGCTCATTTTCTTTCCCCTTTTTTTAGCCGCCAAAATATAAATATCTATTTTCTTCTGGCTTTAATATATATTCTTTATTCAAATTCTCTTTTTTTACTTCTTTTAATATTTTATCTACTGTATCAACTAAATAAGTTTTTTCATTTAAATCAAATACTAAACATCTAGAATATCTTTTTTCATAGCTTTTTTCTTTTACTTCTCTCCAAATCTTATCTGTATCAATTTCTTCATTACCTAATATTGCTTTCATATATTCACAAAATCCCTGTGAATCTATTTTATGATTTTTTAATATTTCTGCAACTTTTTTAAAATATTGTATAATATCTTTATTTCTTAATTCTTCTTTTGCTTTTTTTATTTCTAATAATTCTTCTGGTCTATCTTCATTAAATTTTTCTACTGTATTTTTGAATTTTCCAGATTCATCTCTTAATATTCTTATTCCTTTTATTGTTAATCCTAACTTTAATCTTGTTAAATCTTTTATACTATTAAAGTCATCTAAATCTAAAATAATGCTATATTCTTTTCCTGTTAATCCAACAACATAATGTAAATTTTCTATATCTCCAATCATGCATGCTTCTAGTTCTTCATTGTTTTCGATTAATTCGTTTATTGCTTTAGCATATACTCTTGCAAATTCATAGCATATTCTTCTATTATGTTTTTTTCTATTTTCTATCCATTCTTTTTCAACAATTCTTCCATACCAGTCTACTGCCGTATAACCATTTTCATTTTTAAAAAAGAATAATACATTATCGTCATATATATAATTTAAGCATATGTATTTATATATTTCTAGAATTTTCTCTTCAAAGCTTAATGTATTATTATTTTTTAAATCTTTTAATAATTTTTTCATTTGTTCCTCTATTTCCCATTTCACTTTGTCATATTCTATCCATTCATCATTAAGTTCTCTTCCTGGTTCTAGTATTATCTTATATTCGCCTTCAAGCACTTCATTAATCTCATTATAAAATTGTTTTATATATTTATCACTCATTATAATTCCTCCGCTATATTAGTTATTATTGTTCTTTTTAAACAAGTCTTTGTTTCCGATAAGTTTCATATTTTATAATCAATTCATCATTTTCTTTTATCTTTCCTGAATTTAATAATTTATAAAATACATTAGGTGATGTTAATTTCTTATATACATTTTCTAATTGTTCTTCTTTGACTCCTACATTTTTTAAAATCGAATAAGCATTTTGCTTATTAATTTTAAAAAATATTGCTTCATCTTTTAAATATTCTCTAATTTTTAAGTTTTCTTGAAAATCTTTATTTCTATCTTTCAATAATTTTAGCATTGCTTCATTCATAACATCAATAATTTTGAATTCGTCCACTATAATTTCTCCTTTATATACATTATATTTTTTATTATAACATACAGTCATTATTATTTACAACAAAAAATACTAATCCTCTTAAATGTTAAAAGCACAGATAGATATTATCTATCTGTGCTTTTATTCATCATCATCATATTCATATTCTTCTTCAAATAAATCTTCCAATTCTTGTTGTGTTTGCTTATCTTCTTTTTCTGGTTTACTCGTTTTTATTTTTTCAAACTGTTCTTCAGTTGTTTTAGGAATTTTACTTAATGGTGCTTTTTTATTTTTTTCTTTCTTTTTATTTTCTTCTTTTTCTGTTTCTTTTGAATTTTCTTTTTTTATTAATGTTACATTTTCTACCTTATCAAATAATTCTGGTATATAATCTAATATCTTATCAAAACAAGATGAATGATTTACTGGTAGTAATTTTACTTTATTATCTTGAACTATTAGAAATGATATTGGATTTATACTAACTCCTGCTCCACTGCCTCCTCCAAATGGTAATCTATATTGTATAGACTCATCTTTATCTTTCTTTTTATATTCATCTACTGTTTCTCCTTTAAATTCACTTCCACCTGCTGCAAATCCAAAAGATACTTTTGAAATTGGTATTATAACTATACCATTTGATGTTTCTATAGGTTCTCCGATAATTGTGTTTACGTCTACCATATCTTCTATACTATTCATAGCTGTAAGCATAAGTCCTTCTATTGGATGTTCACTCATATTATTCACACTCTCTTTCAAATTAATTTCTAATTATAATATGAGCTATTTTCTTTACATTTATTCAGTTTAAAATGTTTTTTGAAAAAAAAATTAACTTAACATTCTATTTTCTATTCTTCTTTTGATAAATTCTTAATATGGTAAATATTAAATATTTATCATTTCTTTGTCAGATAAAAAATAGATAAAATGAAAAATAAGCAAGAAAGG
>CAJKDR010000068.1 GCA_905198755.1 uncultured Clostridiaceae bacterium | reverse complement strand
ATATAATATAAAAGAATTTTAAAGGAGGCTTTTATATGAAGAAATATTTTGGTACAGATGGAATAAGACGTATAGCAAATACACATTTAACTCCTGAACTAGTTTACAAAGTTGCAAAAGCAGGAGCATATGTATTATCTAAACATTCAAATCATACACCAACAATATTAATAGGAAGAGATACTCGTATATCTGGAACATTAATAGAAAGTGCAATGACGGCAGGATTTTTAAGTTATGGAGCAAATGTAAAATTATTAGGAGTAATACCAACTCCAGCAGTTGCATACTTAACCAAAAAGCTAAATGCAGATGCAAGTGTTGTAATATCTGCATCACATAATACTTTTGAATTTAATGGAATTAAATTTTTTAGTAATAAAGGAATGAAAATACCAGATGAAATAGAAGAAGAAATAGAAGAAGTTATGGATTCTGGAAAACTAGAAGAATTAACAGCAAAAAACGAAAAAATTGGTATATCTGAAATTGAATTTGACTTGATAAATGAATATAAAGAATTTATAGTAAACATATTTAAAGATGACATAAAAAAGAATTTAAGAGAAGATTTTGTTGTAGGAATAGATACAGCAAATGGTGCTACATATAAAATAGCAGAAAAAATATTTACTGAGTTAGGAATAAATTATAGAATAATATCTAATGAACCAACAGGAATAAACATAAATGAAAACTGCGGTTCAACACATTTAGAAAATATTAAAAAATTTGTAAAAGATAATAAATTATCATTAGGAATTGCTTATGATGGCGATGGAGACAGATGTTTAGCAGTAGATGAAAATGGAAATACTATAGATGGAGATATTGTTCTTGCAATAGTATCTAAATATTTAAAAGAAAAAAACAAATTAAATAAAGATACAGTTGTAGCAACAGTAATGAGTAATTTAGGGTTAAAGAAATATACTCAAACAAATAATTTAAATTTAGTTCAAACAAAAGTAGGAGATAGATATGTTCTAGAAGAAATGCTAAAAAATAATTACAACTTGGGTGGAGAACAATCTGGACATATAATAATGCTAGACTATAATCCTACTGGTGATGGAATATTAACATCATTAATGTTAATAAAAATATTGTTAGAAGCAAATGCTACAGCTTCAAAATTAACAGATATAATAACAATATATCCACAAGTATTAGTTAATGCAAAAGTTGATGACAAAAAGAAATATGATTATTCAGAAGATGAGGAAATACAAAAAGAAATAGAAAAACTAGAAAATGAATTTTCAGGTGATGGAAGAGTATTAATCAGAACATCTGGAACAGAACCACTAGTAAGAGTTATGATAGAAGGAAAAGACATTGATTTATTAACTAAAAAAGCAAATGAACTTGCAAAACTAATTGAAAAAAAATTTAATTAATATAAATAGAGGAGGTACAAAAGATATGGGGATTTTAGACTTAACAAATCCATTAGTATTATTTGCTGCTATATTATTGTATGCATTTTTGTTTATACTAGGAAAAGAATTTAAAAAGAGCAGTTTACCAGCGATAGCTCTAGTTATATTCTTAGTAACATTGGGAATATATGGTATACAATTAGCAACATCAAATAATGCAGAAACAAATAAGCTTATTGTGACCTGTATAGGATACAATGCAGTATTAGTTTTCTTATCATACATATCATACCTATGGATAGATGATATAGAAGCAAAATCAAAAAACAAAAAAAGCATTGATAATAGCCTAGACTGGTTCTGGAACAAGGTATAAGTAAAAACAGTTAGATATTTTATCTAACTGTTTTTATTTTGAAAGTATATATGTAGA
The DNA here is from genome assembly GCA_905198755.1 of uncultured Clostridiaceae bacterium. GTDB lineage: Bacteria > Bacillota > Clostridia > TANB77 > CAG-508 > HGM13634. Next base: position 3,885 of record CAJKDR010000068.1, on the reverse strand, counting down.
AAGGTGGAATTTATTCCGCTTTTTTTCTTTATTTTATTGTTAAATAAAAACATATATGGTAAAATATCAAATAGCAATTAATAAAAAACTAAAGGAGGAATATTATGGACAACAATAAAACTTTCTATATAACAACACCTATATATTATCCAAGTGGAAAATTTCATATAGGAACAGCATATAGTACAACTATTGCAGATACAATAAAAAGATATAAAACCTTAAGAGGCTATGATACATATCTTCTAACAGGATTAGATGAGCATGGTCAAAAAATACAAAATTTAGCCGAAAAAAGAGGGCTAACTCCACAAGAACATGTAGATGAGATGGCAGAAAATGCAAAGAAATTATGGAAACTAATGGATATACAAAATAATGATTTTATAAGAACAACTGAAGAAAGACACTCAAAAGTAGTTCAAGATATATTTGATAGGCTTATGGAGCAAGGAGATATTTATAAAGGCGAGTATGAAGGTAAATATTGTATACCATGTGAAACATTTTTTACAGAAACTCAACTTGTAGATGGAAAATGTCCAGATTGTGGTAGAGATGTTATAGAAATGAAAGAAGAAGCTTATTTCTTTAATATGAAAAAATACCAAAAAAGATTAGAAGAATTCTATGAAGAACATCCAGACTTTATAGAACCAGAATATAGAAAAAATGAATTATTTAATAACTTTATAAAACCAGGATTAGAAGATTTATGCGTAAGTCGTACAAGTTTTGATTGGGGAGTAAAAGTAAAAAAAGACCCAAAACATGTGGTATATGTTTGGTTAGATGCATTAACAAACTATATAACAGCACTTGGATATGGATCAGATGATGATACTCTATTCAAAAAATTCTGGCCAGCAGATTTACATGTTGTAGGAAAAGATATAATAAGATTTCATGGTATATATTGGCCAATATTCTTAATGGCATTAGATTTGCCAATGCCTAAAAAGCTATACGCACATGGTTGGTTTATGATGAAAGATGGAAAAATGTCTAAATCAGTAGGAAATGTTATTTATCCAGAACTATTAATAAACAGATATGGATTAGATGCTACAAAATATTATCTATTAAAGACATTAATAAATGGACAAGATGGAATATTTACTCCAGAAGATTTTGTTGATAGATTTAATTTTGATTTGTGTAACGATTTGGGAAATTTATTAAACAGAACAATAGGAATGGTAAATAAATACTTTGAAGGAAATGTACCAGAATATAATGGATGTATAAATGAAGCAGATAAAGATTTTGAAGAGTATACTCTAAGTGAAATAAAAGAAATAGAAAAATATTTTGATGTATATAAGATAGCACAAGCAATACAAGAAATATGGAAATTAGTTGCTAGAACTAATAAATATATAGATGAAACAACACCATGGGCTTTAGCAAAATCAGAAGAAGATGAAGAAAAATTAAAATCAGTAATGTATCACTTAGTTGATAACTTAAGAAAAATTGCTATTTTAATAAGACCATTTATGGAAATAACATCAAACAAAATGTTTGAACAATTAAAGATAAAAGAAGAATTAAGAACATGGGATAGCATTTATAAATATGGAGATATAAAAAATACTAAAGTAATAGAAAAAGGAGAACCATTATTTATAAGATTAGACAAAGATGAAGAAATAGAATATATAAAAGAAGGTATGAAAAATGGGTAAATTATTTGTTATAGATGGAACAGATGGAAGTGGAAAACAAACACAATTTCAAAAGTTACAAGAAAGATTAGACAAAGAAGGAATAGAATATAAAACAGTTAGTTTTCCAAACTATGATAGTCCATCATCATCACTCGTTAAAATGTACTTATCAGGAGAATTTGGGGAAAATGCTAAAGATGTTAGCCCATATATAGCATCAACATTTTATGCTGCTGATAGATATGCAACATACAAAAAAGATTTAGAAGAATATTACAATAATGGTGGTCTAATTTTAGCAGATAGATATACAACAGCAAATATGGTTCATCAGGCTGGAAAAATATCAGATGAAAAAGAAAGAGAAAAATTTTTAGATTGGTTATGGGACTTTGAATTTAATTTATATGGATTACCAGTACCAACAGAGGCTTTCTTTTTAAATATGCCACCAGAATATGCATTTAAGCTAATGGAAAATAGAAAAAACAAATTTACACATGAAGATAAAAAAGACATACATGAAAGAGATAAAAATCATATAATAGACAGTTATAATGCTGCATGTAGTTTGGTAGATAAATATAATTGGTATGAAGTAAAATGTGTAAAAGAAGATAAACTTAGAACAATAGAAGACATACATGAAGAAATTTATAAAGAAATAAAAAAACATATATAGGTGAGAAAATTGCAAAAAATAATAGAATTATATAAGAAGTATGAGGAAATAGTAAATTATTTAATCATGGGAGTACTGGCAACAGCAGTTAATTTGGGAGTAAAGTATGCATTACTTTTTACAGTGCTAGAAGCTAGTAATCCTACTCAACTACAAATAGCAGTAGTAATATCTTGGATAGTTGCATGTTTATTTGCTTATGTAACAAATAAAATAATTGTATTCAAGAGCAAAGATACAAAGATATTTAAAGAATTTTTATCGTTTGTTAGTGCAAGACTATTAACATTAGGAATGGAAATGCTTATAATGTTTGTATTTGTAACAGCCCTTGGACTAAATAGTGACTTATGGGTAATTATTTGGTCATTAGTTGCTCAAGTAGTAGTTATTGTAGCAAATTATGTATTTAGTAAATTATTTATTTTTAAAAATAGTAAAAAGGAGTAGAATATGAAGAAAATATCAATCATAATACCAGCATACAATGAAGAAGATTCATTACCATATTTATACGAAAGATTAACTAAATTAATAGATGATATAAAAAATTACGAATTCGAAATATTATTTGTAAATGACGGAAGTAAAGATAAAACATTAGAAATTATAAAAGAATATAGAAAAAAAGATAACAGATTTGCATATGTAAATTTATCTAGAAATTTTGGAAAAGAAATTGCTATGATAGCAGGCCTAGATTATGCAAAAGGAGATGCAGTTGTATTTATGGATGCAGACTTGCAAGATCCACCAGAATTATTGCCAGAACTTATAAAATATTGGGAAGAAGGCTATGATGATGTTTATGCAAGAAGAAAAACAAGAGATGGAGAAACATTTTTAAAGAAATTTACATCAAAAATGTACTATAGAGTTTTACAAAAACTAACCAATATACAAATTCAAAAAGATACAGGCGATTTCAGATTATTAGACAGAAGATGTGTAAATGCTCTAAAAAAATTAAGAGAATCACAAAGATGTTCTAAAAGCATGTTTAGTTGGATAGGGTATAAAAAGAAAGAAGTATTATTTGATAGAGAGCCAAGAGTTGCTGGAAAAACAAAATGGAATTATAAAAAGCTAATAGACCTAGCAATAGATGGAATAACATCATTTACAACATCACCACTTAGATTATCAACATACTTAACAATACCAACATTTATAACACTAGCTGTATATTTTATATATGTTATAGTTAAATCTTGTACTATACATGAACCGATACAAGCATTTCAAGCAATAATATTAATAAATTTATTCTTCTTTGGAATAATAATATTGCTAATAGGAATAATAGGGGAATATTTAGGAAGAATCTTTAATGAAACAAAAAATAGACCTCTATATTTTATAGATGAATATAATGGAGAAAAAGAAACAAATGAATAGCGGAGTTTACTCCGCTTTTTATTTTAAATTAAAAACAATAATATTAACAAAAAACACCATAAAAACAGCGATTAAAGAAACCATAAAACCAGCAAATTTATTTTTACACTTAATTTCATATATTGAATATGAAAT
>CAJKDR010000067.1 GCA_905198755.1 uncultured Clostridiaceae bacterium | reverse complement strand
ATGAAGAAACTCTTTTAAAGAGAGATGCTCTAAGACCTGTAGATTGTCAAATGAGTTCACGTTGTATTGTACTGTTAAATTTTTAAAATCATCACTACAACAATGACAATATTTTAAGTACTACAAACTTATCTATTGAAGAAATTACAGATACAATAATAGCAGAAGAAAAATTTATAATTTGAAATATAATATTAAAAATTCATATTAAGAAAACACGGCCAGAATTCTGGCCGTGTCCCTTTTTCTTACTTAGGTTGCTGCATAAACTTCTGCAACGCTCGTAACTTCAACATCTTTGTCATGGCAACCTTTACAGGTTGAAACACATCTGCTTCCACCACAACCACAAGATGCGCAAGAACTGCATACAGACATTGTTCTTGTAGAAGCGCTTTGCAACTGTTTTACTGCTTTTGCCTTATCCAGCTTCAACATTAGCTTTTTCCTCCTTTGTAAGATTTTTTATTCTCAAAAGCTATTTCATAACTTTTTTGAATCAACCAATCCAACGCTGTCTTCGTGTGATTGCAAAATGGTATGTCCATCTCACTTCTGTCCCCAAATAAAGCTTCTGCTTGCATTGCACATCCTCCACCACAAACAAAAATTGCTTCACATTCTAAACATTTTTTGTTATTTATAGGTGATCTTTTAGCCCAAAAATCATACTCATCGGAATAAGCAACTTCATCCAATTCCATTGTATTAATATTGCCTAACACATATTTATCTGATTTTAGGTAACCTTGACACACGCACAGATCACCATTTGGCTTAATAGTTAGTTGATTTGCACCAATTGAAGCACAATCAGCAAATTTAAAAGTCCCATTGAAGAAGCTATCAATTTTTCTTTGAATTCTACCATCATGTATCCCTTGTTTAGATAGTCTTTCATAAGATTCTAACAAGAATTTACAAGCTTGCTGATAATATTCTTCCCAATCATCTTTTTTAGTAAAATGATATAAATTATAGAATATATCTGATACCCCATAATTGCTAATCCAATTCAAAGCTTCTTCTTTATGAGCTAAAAAATCATTGGATACAGTAATAGATAAACCAAATTTAGCATTATACTTTTGGAGTAGCTTTATTTTTTTAGTTACTTCTTCATAAACACTTTCGTCTGAATCTCTGTAAATCCTATTCTTATCATTAAGTTCTTTAGGTCCATCAATTGAAATTCCAATTTCAACATCATTTTCAACAAGAAATTTAATTTTCTCTTCATCTAATAGAGTAGCATTTGTAACAATTGAATAGTCCATATTTACTTGTTTATTTCTAACAATTGACACTGTTTTAGCAATTGCCTTCCAATTTACCAACGGTTCTCCTCCATAAAAGATAATAAGTGGCTTTGGAATTTTGTATTTAATTACATAATCGCAATATTTATTAACAGCTACTTCAACTGTTGAGAGTGGCATATTAATTTCGCATTTATTGTTATAAATACTATTTTCAATAAAACAGTACCTACATGCTAAATTACACCCACTTGATAAGATAAGATATAATACATCTATTTTCTTCTCCATTGAGGCAAATCGAGTAGTTACACTCTTCAATGCTTCTTTGTCTTTCTTTTCACTTTCTACTATGATACCGTATTTAAGATATTCGTTTTTTGTATCATAGTCAAATGTGAAATTTTTTAAGTCTTCGAGTTCTGGTTCAGTAATATACAGTACTTCCATTAATAATGTATTGTATACTGCATAAATTCCTTTCCGTACCTCTTTTATTTTTACAAAGCTAGATAATTGCATAAGTATTCCTCCTTTATGTAAGTTTTAGTCTTGCAATTTATCTACAAATGACCTAATAAGTATATCATACAATTATGTAAATTTCAAGCTATACTTGTTTATTTTTATACAATATGCTAAAATTATTTTAATTTAATGGAGGTATTATATGTATAATAGAATTTCTATTGTTGGTGGTTCTGGCAGTGGCAAGAGTACTTTATGTGATATTTTGTCTGAAAAATTTAGTCTACCTGCTGTTCATTTAGATAGTATAAATTTTAAGCCTAATTGGATTGAAATTGATAAAAATGAAAGAGATAAAATAATATCAGCTAAAGTTTTAGAAGATAAATGGATTATTGATGGCAATTATACTAAAACTTTGAAATTAAGATTTGAGAGAGCTGATTTAATAATTTGGTTAGATTATTCTACTTTTGCTCTACTTAAAGGAGTGTTCAAACGATACTTCAAATTGCGCAACAAAGATAGAGAAGAAATTCCTGGTTGCCAAGAACGCATTACATTTGATTTTATAAAATATGTTGCCACTTATAACAAGAAAAAAAGACATATTATAGAGAAACTTTTAATTGATGTTTCTCCAAATAAGGTTTTAATCTTTAAAAATCAAAAAAATTTAAATAATTGGATTTACAATAAAATATTACCCGTAAATCGGGTAATATTTTATTGTTTCTTTTTCTTATATATTACATATCCACTTCCACCAATTATTCCTAATGCTGCCACTGTTCCAAACGCGCTTTTTTCTTCACTTGCACTTGATATTACATTTTCGTTTGTATTATTACTATCACTATTGTTTTCTGCCATATTTTGATTTTTTGCTTTTTCTTTTATAGTTATTTTTTTATTAGTTTTTATTCCATTTGGTGCTGTTGCTGTTATTGTTACTGTACCTTTTTTTATTCCTTTTACAAATCCATTTTTACTTACTGTTGCTATCTTTTCATCACTAGATTTCCATGTTATTTCTTGTGTATCTTCTGTACTAGGTGTAATTTTTAAAGTTAAAGGTTTGTATTCTCCAATGTTTACTTCTGATATATCATCTTCTATTTTTAAGTCCGTTATATTAATTTTTGTTGTTTTACTACTGTTAGTAGTTTTTTTAGTAGATTTTGCTTTAGTCTTTGTACTTGTACTTTTCTTAGCACTTGATGAATATGGGCATACTCCATTTTTATGTAGATGTGCTGGATGTCCCCCACAATGATAATGATAACTTCCTAACCCACTTTTATTATTGTTATCTCTATGTCCTCCATTTGCATCTGTTCTTCCTGAATGAGCATATAAAAGTGTATTAATGCTTATTACACAAACAATAATACCTAATACAGCTATTATTTTTCTATTTTTATTCATGATAATCCCCCTTTATTTCTTATATAATAGCATTATTTGTTTGCGTATTTTGTCGAATATTGTTGTAATATAAAAAAAGCGGAATAAATTCCGCTCGTTGGCAAAGTTGTCTGTCCTACATAAAACAATTGATTATATTTTTATATTCTATCTTTTTCATTTACTATATATTTGTTTCTGCAATATTTCTTTGCTAGCCCTCCTTCGCTCGTTTCTCTATAATGTGAGTTTAAGTCTTTCCCTGTTTCATACATTGTTTCTACTACTAAGTCGAATGATATATAACTTTTTCCATTTATTATGTTTGCCATGTTTGCTGAGTCTACAGCTCTTAGTGCTGCTACTGCATTTCTTTCTATACATGGTATTTGTACATATCCATAAATTGGATCACACGTTAATCCCAAGTGATGTTCCATTGCTATTTCTGCCGCATTATCTATTTGCTCAATTCCTTGTTGTTGCAAATATGCTGTTGCTGCAGCCGCCATTGAGCATGCTGTTCCTATTTCTGCCTGGCAACCACATTCTGCCCCACTTATTGATGCATTTGTTTTTATTAAGTTTCCTATTAATCCTGCTACAGCTAGTGCTTTTATCATTTGTTCTTCTGTATATTCATTTTTTTCGTATAAATATACTAATACTGCTGGCAATACTCCTGAAGCCCCACATGTTGGTGCTGTTACTATTATTCCTCCAGATGCATTAGTTTCACTAACCGCATATGCATAACTTGTTAATAGTCTTGTTCTTTTTAATGTAAAATCTTCATCTTTTTCTGTGTGTTCATATATTGTTTTTGCTTTTCTTTCTATTTGTAATTTTCCTGGTATTATTCCTTCTGCTTTTAATCCTTCTTTCACACAATTTCGCATTGTTTTCCATACTTGTTCTAAATATTTTGGAAACTCTTTATCTTCTGTTTCAAATACATAATCTGCTAAATCTTTATTATTTTCTCTGCAGTATTTTTTTATTTCTTTTAATGTTGTTAATTTATATATATTAGGTATTTCTGTTTCTTTTTGCCCTTCTATTTTTATCGTTCCCCCACCTACAGAATATACCCTTTGTCTATCTATTTCTTTGTCATCTTTGAATGCTACTAGGTCCATAGTATTAGGATGTACTTTACATTTAAATTTCATATCAAATATTATATTTGTCTCCACAGGTTCTAATGTATCTTTTATTATCTTATCTGTTAAATGTCCTTTACCTGTGAATGCTAGTGAACCATATAGATATACGTCAAATCTATCGGCATCAATGTTCTTATTTTTAAACCATTCTGCTGCTCTTTTTGGTCCCATTGTATGTGAACTAGAAGGTCCATTTCCTATTTTATAAAATTCTCTTAATGATTGCATAATTCTTCTCCTTTTATTTTCTCATATAGATTATAACATAAATAATTTTTTATATCTTTTTGTAACATAAATGTAATATTTTTTTAATGCTTTTTTATTGTATTTTGTAATATTTGTAGTATATAATATTATTGTGTAAATTTATGAAAGGAATATTAGCACTAGTGAATATAAAGTCTGAACTTCGTAAAGAAGGTATTGAAGTTATAAGTCAATTAAATACTTTAAAAGTTAATTCTATAGCCACTAATATTGCTCAAAAATTAGTTGATACTTTTCCAGAGCAAAATATTAATTATCATGAGCTATTTATGAAACTTTCTAGGCTTAATATGTATATAGCAAAAATACCAAATGGTATTGCTGCTAAGTACTATTATAAGAATTCATCTATTTATTTTAGTGAATCTACAAATCTAGAAGATATTAGCTCTGTTGTCATCCATGAATGTATTCATTATTTACAAGCTGAAATTAATCAGAAAAATAAATTAGTAAAATTAGGACTTTGTGATTTTACAGATATTAAGCTTTCTGGTATGGCTTTAAATGAAGCCGCTGTTCAACTTATGGCTATGAAATGTACACATGCGAAATTTGATACTGTAAAATATTTTGATATTGAACTTCCATCTAATAGTCCTGATTATTATGCTTTAGAGTGTAACTTGGTACGACAGATGGCTTATATTACTGGTGAATATGTTCTTTATAACAGCACTTTTTATGGAAATGATGATTTTAAAAATAAGTTTATTACACTAACTAGCGAAGAAGATTTTGAAATTATAAAGAATAATATAAATACTATTATGTATTTAGAAGATAAATTACATGCTATCTTAGAAAAAGTACAGTCTAGTGAAACTGTTACTCCAGAGATTGCTAAATTAATGAAAAAATCTAGTAAGATTAAAGAAAATATAAGAAGAGGTTTTCTTTTAACACAAAATAGAATTTTTACAAGTTTCTTTGATAATTTGTTTGATTCTTTATACTCTCCAAAGAGTATGGAAAACTTTAGAAATGCCTTATATAATTATAGAAATTTTATAGGTGTTACTGATGATTATACTTTCTTTAATGATTATTATATAACTAAAATGGCTGGACTTGAGAATAAATACAACAATGTTCCTAATACTCCTCTTGCTTTAGTTCCAGTAAAATCAGAAAATTTATTCCAGATACTTGTTAGAAAGATTAAGACTTTGCTTGGATTAAATTATAAGAATAATTATAATTACAATGA
>CAJKDR010000066.1 GCA_905198755.1 uncultured Clostridiaceae bacterium | reverse complement strand
AATTTCTTTCTTTTTAATTTTACTATCTGTACTCTTTTTATTTTCTGAGTTTATATTTACTTCTTCTACTTTATTAACTTCTATATTTGATACTGTGTTATTACTTTCTTCATTCTTCTTTTCAATACTCAATCTAATACTATTTATTTTTTTATTATTATTATCTATATCTATGCTAATACTATTTATTTTATAACCTTCAGATAATAATTTATTTGTTATATCTTGTTTTATAGAATTTTCCATTGTACTTTTTATTATTTCATCAGATTTTACTGTGCTACTTGTTTGTATGCTATTCTCTTCGCCTATATATTTTTTATAATCAAAATCAGATAAACTTAAATTACTAATTCCATTAAATTTTGAAACTATTGGATTTAATAGTACAAATAGAACATATAAGTTTATAACCATTTTTATATATTTTTTATTCTTTCCATTTGGTATTATTAATTCAAATATAATAGCTATTACTATAGCAACTATAATTTGATTTGCCCAATCTTTTAACCACTCTATCATTTGTTTCCTACCTATATAATAATGTTGCATTAGATATTTTTATAACTATTGTGAGTCCTACTATGAGTAATACTGTTACACAGAATATTATTGCAAGTAAAGTTTTAAATGTATCTGCTACACTCCCCAATAGATTTACTATTTTTTCATCTGCTATTGGTTGGCACAGTGCTGATGCTAAGTAATATGTAATTGTTAATATTGTAAGTTTTATTATTGGAGATAAACATATTCCTAATATTACTATTACTCCTACAAATCCCACTGCATTTTTTAAGATTCCTGCACATCCTATTACCGCATCTGTTGCATCTCCTAATATCTTTCCTACTACTGGTATTACTGTTGATACTGCTGCTTTTGTCGTTTTGGCTGTTACTCCATCTACCGTTTGTGTTAGACTTCCTTCTAGTGATAATACTGTTACAAATAGTGTCATTATTATTCCTAATACCCATATTGTTGCTGAATTTAAAAATTTAGGAATTTTAGATATTTTTATTTCATCTGATATTTGAGATATTATGTTTAAGCTAGTGGATATTAATACTACTGGTAATATAAAGTTTGATATTGCATTTCCTATAAAATTTATTAAGAGTAATAATATTGGTTGTATCATTCCAGCAGATGTTATTGCTCCTGTAGTTAACATTAACGTCATTAGTATTGGTATTAAACTATTACTAAATCCTACTAGATTTTGTATTGTATTTTTTACCAATGATATACAGTTTGAAAATGTACTTACTATTAATGTTATTATTAGTATTAGTTCTACAAAATATGTTACTTGTGATACGCTTTTGTTTTCCAGTGAATCACTAATCGATGACAATATACTATGTATTATGATTATTATTAAAATTATTCCGTATTGTACTTATTGTACTTTTAAATTCTTTTCCCAGTATGTTTAAAACATTATTAAATATATTAGTGTTTCCAACTCTACCTGTTATTGCTGAATCAAATATTTCTTTTATGTTTATTCCATCTAAATTATCTTTTGTATATTCATTAGATTTTTTTACAAATTCTGTTATTCCTAATTCCTGTTTTTGATTACTTATTATTTCATCAGTGTTTATAGTATTTTCTTCTGCATATACTATTTTTAAATTAAAACATAATACAAATATTAAAACTAATTTTAATATTCTTTTCATTTGTATCCCTTTCTTTTGTTATGGTATAACTTTTAGTATTGTTTCTAATAGTGCTGTTATTATTGGAATAGAAATTACTATTATTAATACTTTTCCTCCCAAATCTATTTTATTTGCTATTGCCGTTTCCCCACAGTCATTTGATATGCTTACTGCAAATTCTGTTAAAAATGCTATTCCTGTTATTTTTAGTAATAATGATATAAATTGTGTATTTATATTGGCTCTACTTGCAAAACTTTTTAGTAAGTCTATTACTCCCGATATTTGTGTTAGTGATATGAATAATATTAGTATTCCTGCTATTAATGATACATAGATTGCAAATTCTGGTTTGTATTGTCGTAACACGAGTATTATTATTAAAGATATAAGACCTATTCCTATTATTCTAATAATTTCCATCTTTTGTTCCCTTCTTAAAATATGTTTTCTTAATTATAAATTGAATAATGTTCTTACTGTGTTAAACAATGTACTTATTTCTTTTATTACCATTGTTAAAACTATTACTAATCCTGCAAGTGTCGTCATCATTGCTTGGTCTTCTCTTCCTGCTCTTACTAATACTTGATGAAGTACCGCAACTAATATTCCTATTGCTGCAATTTTAAATAATAAATTTATATCCATTTATGTATTCCTCCAAAATAATTATTAAATTAATATAATTGCAAATGCTAGTCCCATTGTTGCTCCTAATGTTTTATAAAGCTTTGCATTTTTTTCTTCTTCTTTTTCTGCTTTATTTATTTGAGTTTTTAAGAATGTTTTTGCTAATTCTATTTGACTTATTTGTCCTTCTTTATCTGTTTTTCCTAATAACTTTGATAAATTGTGTAATACTTCAATGTCTTCTTTTGTTATGTTTGTTTTAACTTCTTTTACTGCTCTTTCTGTTGATTCTTCTATGTTTTGGTTTTCTAAATTTTTTGCTATGTTTTCAAACAATATTGAAATATCTCCATCTATTAATTTGGTAATTTCTAAAAAAATATCTTTTATAGGTTCATATGTATATCTAATTTTATTTTCTAATATGTCTAATGCTATTTGCATTTGTTTTAGTTCTACTGTTCTAGCTGTATATTTTTTTGATAATAGATATCCTATAAAAAAAGTAGTTATAAATACCCCAAATATGCTTGTACATTTTATAATAAACATTTTTGTCCTCCATATAATAATATATATGTATTCCTATTGTTATTTAGAACCTAAATTTTACTTTTTTATGAAAAAATGATATAATATATTTATGTATATTTGTACAAGCCTTACAATATAAAGACATCAAAGGAGATCTTCAGATGAAATATCAAAAAAGAACAAACAAGGCTACCTGGTCAGAAGAAAACATTGAAATTCCTGCTAGGATAAAATACTTGCTTTACGATTATGTTGAGGCAAGCGATGACAGTGATTTCTTCCCACCAGTAAAGAACATATATTTATATTCTGTTAACGAAAAGTATTTCTCCAAACATTCAGAGTATAAGTATAAATTTGGCAATGTGGAATTTTATGTTTTTCCAATCAAGCTAAATGACAAAGAAAGCATTTTAAATGTTATCTTTAAAGGGGCTGAAATTAATTCTCCCAAGAATCCAGTTTCAGCCTTTCGTCCCGAGTACATCGAGGCATTTATAAGATGTTTCTTACGAGACGTCGCAAAGTTAATCTAAAAAAATACCTCTTGTTTTAGTAAGGCGAACAAGAGGTTTCTATATTTTCTCTATTATTTTTATCTAATATAATTATCTTATCTATTAAATTTAAGTCTAGTAATTCTTTTAATATTGGACTTTTTTTTATGTCTTCCATATTATTTGCATGCGCTGTAAAAATTCCTTTTACCCCTGATGTGACTGCATATTTTATTGCTTCTATGTCTTCTTTGGTTCCTATTTCATCTGCTACTATTACATCTGGAGCCATACTTCTAACTAGCATCTTTATTCCTAAACTTTTTGAAATATTACTTAATATATCTACTTTTATTCCTAAATCATTTTGTGGCTCCTTTTTGTACATTGCTGCTATTTCTCCTCTTTCGTCTACAACTCCTACTGTTTTTGTTTTACTTATTATTCTTATCAAATCCCTTAATATTGTGGTTTTTCCTGCTCCTGGTTTAGATATTATTAAAGTATTAGATACTTCATCATTTTTTAGAACTTCATTTACAACTTTGTCTGCCGCACCAATTATTTGTCTTGCAATTCTAAAGTTTAAACTATAAATATAATTTACATTTATAACTTTATTATCTTCCATTACTACATTTCCAGAAATCCCAACTCTATGTCCACCTTTTAGCGTAATATATCCCAAGCATATTTGCTGTTGATATGAGTATATTGAATTTTCTGTGATTTTTTCCACTATTTCTAATATATCTTGTGTTGTTATTATGTATTCTGTAAGGATTTCTTTATTAGCTAGTTTTAAAATAATTGGTTTTGATACTCTTATCCTTATTTCTTCTAAAGTTTCTATTTCTTTTTCATTTATTGAATTTAATATAGCTTGTACTATTTTATTTGGAAAATATTCTAAAATATTCAAGTTTTCCTCCTTGTAGAAAAAATACAATTAATATTTATACAAAAAAGCATATACTATATGTATATGCTTTTTATTCTATTTTAGAACTATTAAATTTATCCTACTCAGCCCAATTGTGATATACTTCAACAACATCATCTAATTCTTCTAGTCTGTCTATTAATCTTTGCATTTTCTCTGCATGATTATCGTCTAATTCAACATATGTTGTTGGTATCAATTTAACATCTGCTTCTAAGAATTCTAATCCTTGTTCTTCTAATTTTTCTCTTACTTCTGAGAAATTAGATGGATCTGTTGTTATTTCATAAATTTCTTCTGAAGCTTCAAAATCTTCTGCTCCACTATCTAAAGCTAACATCATCATGCTATCTTCATCTAAATCTGTTGTGCTTCTATCTATTACTATTAAACCTTTTTTATTGAATAAATAAGAAACACATCCTGTTGTACCTAAATTTCCTCCAGATTTGTCAAATGCATGTCTCACATCTGCTGCTGTTCTATTTCTATTGTCTGTTGCTGCACTTACTATTACTGCAACACCATTTGTTCCATATCCTTCATATGTAACTTCTTCGTAACTTTCATTACTTCCAGAAGCTTTTTTTATTGCATTATTTATTGTATCATTAGGCATATTTGCTGCCTTACATTTTGCAATAACATTTTTTAATTTAGAATTACCAGCTGGGTCAGGTCCACCTTCCTTAACAGCTATTAATAATTCTCTTCCTAATTTTGTAAATATTTTTCCTCTTGCTGCATCTGCTTTTCCTTTTTTTGCTTGAATATTATGCCATTTTGAATGTCCTGACATTGCTTTCACTCTCCTTTATTTTTTATTAACATTAATATTTTACCATATATTACTTGATTTGTGTAGTATTTTTTAAATTTTTCTATAGATTGTTAAAAGCTCTATAAAACAATATTATATTTTATAGAGCTTTTATTTTTAATTAAAACTTTTCATTATTTTTTCTAAGTACGTTTTACTACGTGTTTCTGAATTATTTAAATCGTCTTCACTTATTAATGATTCTCCTGTATATTCATCTCCATTAACAAAATTAGAACCATCAGTTGATTTATACCACTTTCCAGATGTAATTTTCTTAGATGTATCTACTGTATATCCATAATCGTTCATTTTTTGAAAATATGCATTTACTGCATTATCATTTGGCAAATAAAAATACAATGCGTCATTAGTCATTATCAATACTATATATACATTTTCAATTCCATAATCGTTATATATGGCTACAATTGGCGGTGTACCACCTTCTCCGCTTGGATTACCTTTAATGAAATATCCCCATTCATTTCCATTACCACTATTTTCAAATTTACAGTTTTTCAATTCTTTTTTCTCTTCTGCAGTCATCTTCCACCATGCATTTGTTATGTTTGATACTGTTCCGTTTTCTGATATCTCATATTTATTATGTGTGTCATTAAATTCAATATTCCATCCACCGATGTCAGAATCTGTTGTAATTGTTGCATTATCTATCTTAAATTTTTTATTTAATATTTCTATTTTTGTTATTTTGTCATTATCATTATTTACTGTAAATGTAAATTTATAATAATATCCATTATATTGGAT
>CAJKDR010000065.1 GCA_905198755.1 uncultured Clostridiaceae bacterium | reverse complement strand
AGTAAGTTTAAAACTACTATAATAGAGAAAAGAAGTCATAGGCTGTAAACTTCTTGTAGAAAGATAAACTGAAGGTAGCTTTTGAGTTGATATATTGAATAAAAAGTAGATATATTCGTAAAACGGCGTTAACGTTATTTGAGATGTATATAATAAATGATTTATATATAAATTAAGGTGGTACCGTGAGAAAAATCTTGCCCTTATAGTGATATAAGAGCGAGATTTTTTAGTTAGTAATAAATAATTATTACAGGTACTATTAAAATTATTATTCAAAAAAGAATTGATATTTGGCTAGGCGCACGAGTTAAAAATGAAGGAGACGTACTTATTGTACGTTGACTGAATTTTAAATGAAGTGTAACAACGACAAATGCAATTATCTTTTGAATCAGATAGAGGAGGAATGAATATGAACGACAAATACAATCCAAAAGACTTTGAAGAAAAATTATATGAAGAATGGGAAAAGAAAGGATATTTCAAACCAAATGGAGACAAAACAAAAGAAAGCTACTGCATTATGATGCCTCCACCAAATGTAACAGGAAAGTTGCATATGGGACACGCATTAGATGATACAATACAAGATATTTTAATCAGATTTAAAAGAATGCTAGGATTTAATACATTATGGCTACCTGGAACAGATCATGCAGCAATTTCTACAGAAATGAAAGTAGTACAAAAACTAAAATCAGAAGGAAAGAGCAAACATGACTTAGGAAGAGAAGGATTTTTAAAAGAAGCTTGGGATTGGACTCATTTATATGGAAGTACAATTCAAAAACAACAAAGAATGTTAGGCTGTTCTTGCGATTGGGAAAGAAAAAGGTTTACATTAGATGATGGAATGAGCGAAGCAGTTCTTGAACAATTCGTTAAATTGTATAATGATGGATTAATTTACAAAGGCGAGAGAATGGTAAACTGGTGTCCAAGTTGTCATACAGCAATTTCAGATGCAGAAGTAGAATACAAGGAAGAACCATCTCATTTATGGCATTTAAGATACAAAATAAAAGATGAAGATAGATATGTAGAAGTTGCAACTACAAGACCAGAAACAATGCTAGGAGATACAGCAGTAGCAGTTCACCCAGAAGATGAAAGATATACAGATATTGTCGGAAAAACATGTATTGTACCAATCGTAAACAGAGAAATTCCTATAATAGCAGATAAATTTGTTGAAAAAGAATTTGGAACAGGATGTGTTAAAATTACACCAGCACATGATCCAAATGATTATCAAGCAGGTGTAGATCATAATCTAGAAATTATAGAAGTATTTGATGATGACACAATAATGTTAGATTTAATGCCAGAAGTAAAGGGAATGAAAGCAATAGATGCTAGAAAACCAATAGTAGAAAAATTACAAGAATTAGGTGCTTTAGTAAGTATTGAGGATTATACTCATAATGTTGCAAAATGTGAAAGATGTAAATCTACTATAGAACCTAAAATATCTGAACAATGGTTTATAAAAATGAAAGATATTACTAAACCAGCAATAGATGCAGTAAAAGAAGGAAAAGTAAGATTTGTACCACAAAAATATGAAAAAACATATCTAAATTGGGTAGAAAATATTAGAGATTGGTGCATATCTAGACAATTATGGTGGGGACATAGAATACCAGCATATTATTGTGATGAATGTTCACATATAACAGTTGCAAAAGAAAATCCAGGAAAATGTGAAAAATGTGGAAACGCACATATACATCAAGACGAAGATACATTAGATACTTGGTTTAGTTCAGCATTATGGCCATTTTCAACACTTGGATGGCCTAATGATACAGATGACTTAAAAACATATTATCCAACTAACACATTAGTTACAGGATACGACATAATTACATTCTGGGTATCAAGAATGGTAACATGCGGATTGTATCAAATGAATGACATACCATTTAAAGATGTTGTAATACATGGTTTAGTAAGAGATAGCCAAGGTAGAAAAATGTCAAAAACATTAGGAAATGGTGTAGATCCAATTGAAGTAATTGAACAATATGGAGCAGATGCATTAAGATTCTCTGTTATATCTGGAACAACAATGGGAAATGATATAAAATATATGCCAGAAAAATTAGATCAAGCATCAAACTTTGCAAATAAAATTTGGAATGCGGCTAAATTCATTATAAATAATTTAGCTTCAAAAGAAGAAATAATGGAATTTTGCAAAGATGTAAAATCTAATAAAGCAGAATTAAGAATAGAAGACAAATGGATATTAAATAAATTAAATCAATTAGTAGAAACAGTTACAAAAAATATAGAAGAATACGATTTAGGAATAGCATTAGACAATATTTATGGATTTATTTGGAATGAATTCTGCGATTGGTATATAGAAATAGTAAAATCAAGATTATATAGCGAAAATAAAGCAGAAAAAGTAAAAGTAAGTTTTGTTTTAAACAAAGTATTTAAAACAGTATTAAAACTACTACATCCTTTTATGCCATTTGTAACATCAAAAATCTACAAAGAACTTGCAAAATGCAAAGATGAAGAATTAATGATGTCAAGTTGGCCAAAAGTTGTTAAATATGAAGATTATGAAAAAGCAAGTGAAACAATAGAAAATTTAAAAGAAATTATAGTCGGAATTAGAAATATAAGAGCAAATATGAACATACATCCAAGTAAAAAAGCAGAATTAATATTTGTAACAAAAGATTATGAGGAAGATATAAAAGAATCAAAAGAATTCTTATTAAAATTAGGATTTGGAAAAGAAATAAAAATACAAAAAGATAAATCAGGAATAGAATCAAATGCAATTAGTATCATATCAAATGGAATAGAATTATATATGCCATTTGAAGATCTAGTAGACATTAACGAAGAAATAGAAAGACTAGAAAAAGAAAAAGAGAAACTAGAAGCAGAAGTAACAAGAGGAGAAAAAATGCTATCAAATCCAGGATTTGTAAACAAAGCACCAGAAGCAAAAGTAAAAGCAGAACAAGAAAAATTAGCAAATTACAAAGAAATGTTAGCAAAAGTAGAAGAAAGAATAAAATCAATGAAATAAAATTCATATATAATCTTGACATTTTTGAAGAAACTATGTAAAATAAATAATGTTAATAAAATATTTGCTATGAAGATGAAAAGAATCTATAGGTTGTTTCTAGAGAATAAATGCCGTGGCTGTAAGCATTTTAAATAAACATAGAATTCGAAACACATTGGAGCAAATTTAAGAAAGTGAAAAAATGATTGTCATTTTTTAAATAGGGTGGCACCGCGGAATAAATATTTCGTCCCTGTATGTATTTTGCATACAGGGATTTTTGTATGCAAAAGTTAGAAAGGAGAATGTAAAATGAATAAGTACAGAACAAACAATTGTGGAGAACTTACAAAGCAAGATGTTGGAAAAACAGTTAAAATTGCAGGATGGGTTCAAGTTATAAGAGATTTAGGAGGTTTATTATTTATTGATTTAAGAGACCAATATGGAATAACTCAAGCTGTTGTTACAGTTGAAAGTGGATTAATTGATATGGCTTCTAAAATACCTAATGAATCTACAATATCAATAGAAGGACCAGTTAGATTAAGAGATGAAGAAACAATAAATAAAAATATTACAACAGGTGAAGTTGAAGTCGTAGCAGAAAAAATTGAAATTTTAGGAAAAAGATTAAAAAATCTTCCATTTGAAATTAATTCAGATAAAGAAGTAAGAGAAGATTTAAGATTACAATATAGATTTTTAGACCTAAGAAATGAAAAATTAAAAAATAATATCTTATTAAGAGCAAAGGTATTACAATTCTTAAGAAATCAAATGATTGAAAGAGGATTTACAGAAGTACAAACACCTATACTTACAAGCTCATCACCAGAAGGAGCAAGAGATTACTTAGTTCCTAGTAGAGTCCACCAAGGTAAGTTTTATGCGCTTCCACAAGCACCACAACAATTCAAACAATTATTAATGGTTTCTGGAATAGATAAATATTTCCAAATAGCACCATGCTTTAGAGATGAAGATGCAAGAGCAGATAGAGCACCAGGAGAATTTTATCAAGTGGATATGGAAATGGCTTTTGCTACTCAAGAAGATGTTTTTGAAGTAATGGAAAAAGTTATGTACAATACTTTTAAAGAATTTGGTGGAAAAAAAGTAGCAGAATATCCATTCCCAAGAATAGGATATAGAGAAGCAATGCTTAAATATGGTACAGATAAACCAGATTTAAGAAATCCATTAATAATAAAAGATGTAACAGAAATATTCCAAAACATAGAATTTAACGCATTTAAGGGTAAAATAGTAAGAACAATTACTGTACCAAATGTACAAGATGTTCCAAGAAAGTTTTATGATGGAATGACAGCTTTTGCAATTGAAGAATGTGGAGCTAAGGGACTTGCATGGCTTAAAGTATTAGAAGATGGAACTCTTCAAGGTCCAATTGCTAAATTTATAGATGATGAATCAAGAGAAAAAATGCTTTCATCTACAGATACAAAACCAGGAGATGCCATTTTCTTTATAGCAGAAACACCTGGAGTTGTAGAAACATTAGCAGGAAAGATAAGAGCAGAATTAGGAAATAGATTAGATTTAATAGAAAAAGATGTATATAAATTCTGTTGGATAGTAGATTTCCCAATGTATGAATTAAATGATGAAGGAAAACTAGATTTTTGTCATAATCCATTCTCAATGCCACAAGGTGGATTAGATGATTTAGAAAACAAAGACCCATTAGAAATTCTTGCATATCAATATGATATAGTTTGTAATGGAATAGAGTTATCTTCAGGAGCAGTTAGAAATCATGATCCAGAAATAATGATAAAAGCATTTGAAATTGCAGGATATGATAAACAAACAATAGAAACTAAATTCCCAGCATTATTTAATGCATTTCACTATGGAGCTCCACCACATGCTGGTATAGCACCTGGACTAGACAGAATGATAATGTTAATGCAAGATGAACCAAGTATACGTGAAGTTATAGCTTTCCCAATGAATAGTAAGGCACAAGATTTAATGATGGGAGCTCCTGGATATGTTTCAAGAGATCAATTAAGAGATATTCATATTAGGATTGAGAAAAGCAAATAATAGTTTTGATACACAAAAAGCCTACCATTTTACTGTTAGGCTTTTTACCTTTATTTAAGTAAGGATTTTCAGAGCATTATTTTGTGTTAGTTCTTTTTTCAGGTTTCCATAATTTGATTTTTTGTTAACAATATAGTATAATAATAGGTGAACCTTTAGTAACTATTAAATATTGGGAAATTTCCCACACTTTTATGAGGAGGACAGGTTATATGATATTAACTTGGAGAGAAGAAATTATAGACAAAATTACAAACGGAGCTTTAACTGTATGGTGTGAAGCTGTTGAAAAGGCTATATCCCTTATCGATGGGAATCGGATATTAGATGAAAATATTTACATTTCGATATCCGACACATCAGTTAATCATTCTAGAGAATCAAATGAGCTTCTAACTTACTGCAGCCTTGAAGGAGATGATTGCACAGAAATTTCCTATTATACTAATTTACCATATAGTGGCCTTGATAGTAATGAAGATGAAATAAAAAAATATCATCTGCTCTTTGACACAATGAAAACTATTCTCGAAAGAGAAGGTCTAGAAATGGTAGAATGTGAAGAGGGAATGCTAATCTTCTTCAGAGGAATAGTTGGACTGCCTTCAAATTGCATCCAATAATTTCTTTTCAAAAACCCCAGCAATTTTCGAATTGCTAGGGTTTTTGCTTTTTTGTTATATTCTTTAAAAGTTACTTTCAGTAATATAGGGATTTAAGGAACGTCCTCAAATCCCGAGGAACGTCCCCAAATCCCGAAGGAACATCCCCGTTTTCCTATTTTCCATAGTAACTATCCAATAGG
>CAJKDR010000064.1 GCA_905198755.1 uncultured Clostridiaceae bacterium | reverse complement strand
TAGAAGGATTTATAAGAAACTTAATGTTCAGAATTTTATATGGAAAAGAAGAAAAAATAAAAAACGTAATAATAGTAGATTTAAACTCAAAGGACAACACAATAAAAATAATAGAAAAACTACAAAAAGAATATGAACAACTAAAAATACTAAATTTAAAAGAATGTAAAGAATTACTAGAAAATGTAAAGGAAACATAAACTAAACACAAAGAGCTAAGAAATTATCTTGGCTCTTTTCCTTTTTTACTTGTATATTATCAAAAAATTTAGTATAATAGGCAAGTATAGAAAGGAAAGAAAAATGGAATTAAAAGAATTTTATTATGATTTACCAGAAGAACTAATAGCACAAGTACCAATAAAAAAGAGAGATGAGTCTAGATTAATGGTACTAGATAGAAAAAAACAAACAATAGAACATAAAGTATTTAAAGATGTTTTAGATTATTTACAACCTGGAGATTGCTTAGTAAGAAACAATACAAAAGTAATACCAGCAAGAATTTATGGAAAAAAAGAAACAGGAGCAAATGTAGAGTTCTTATTATTAAATAATATAGAAGGAGACATTTGGGAAAGCATAGTAAGACCAGGAAACAAATTACATGTTGGAACAAAAGTTACTTTTGGAGATGGAAAGCTAAATGCAGAAATATTAGAAGTAATGGAAGGTGGAACAAGAAAAGTAAAGTTTACCTATAATGGCATATTTAATGAGATATTAGATGAAATAGGAATGAT
This sequence comes from uncultured Clostridiaceae bacterium, assembly GCA_905198755.1. GTDB lineage: Bacteria > Bacillota > Clostridia > TANB77 > CAG-508 > HGM13634. The sequence continues at coordinate 5,209 of CAJKDR010000064.1, read as the reverse complement.
GCCATTGCCTCCATATATACATGAAGAATTAAAAGAAAAAGATAGATATCAAACTGTATATGCAAAATATCAAGGCTCAGCAGCGGCTCCAACAGCAGGATTGCACTTTACAGAAGAATTGTTAGAAAAAATAAAGGAAAAAGGTGTAGAAATTGCGAATGTAACTCTACATGTTGGAATAGGTACATTTAGACCAGTTAAAGTAGAAAAAATAGAAGAACATCATATGCACTCAGAACATTATTATATAAAACAAGAAGATGTAGATAAAATAAACAATGCAAGAAAGAATGGTGGAAGAATAATAAGTGTAGGAACAACATCTTGCAGAGTTTTAGAAAGCATTTCAGATGAGAATGGATTTGTGAAAGAAACAGAAGGTGATACAAGTATCTTTATATATCCTGGATACAAATTTAAATGTATAGATGGATTAATTACAAATTTTCATTTACCAGAGTCAACACTGCTGATGCTAGTATCTGCATTAGCAGGAAAAGACTATATTATGAAAGCATATAATGAAGCAGTAAAAGAAAAATATAGATTCTTTTCATTTGGAGATGCAATGTTAATTTTATAATATATGAAAGGAAAAAACATATGAAAGAAGCAATAACATACGAATTATTACACATAGATAAAAATTCAGGAGCTAGAAGAGGGGTTGTACATACACCACATGGAGATATACAAACACCAGTGTTTATGCCAGTAGGAACACAAGCAACTGTTAAGGCAATGACGCCAGAAGAATTAAAAGAAATAGAAGCACAAATAATTTTATCAAATACATACCACTTATATCTAAGACCAGGAAATAAATTAGTAAAAGAAGCAGGTGGGCTTCATAAATTTATGAAATGGGATAGGCCAATTCTTACAGATAGTGGAGGATTTCAAGTATTTAGCCTTGGACCACTTAGAAAAATAACAGAAGAAGGTGTTGAATTTAAATCATATTTAGATGGAAGCAAACATTTTCTATCACCAGAAAGCGTAATGGAAATAGAAAATGATTTAGGAGCAGACATAATGATGGCCTTTGACGAATGTTGCCCATATCCATCTACATATGAATACACAAAGAATTCAATGGAAAGAACAACTAGATGGGCAGAAAGATGTAAAAAGGCTCATGCAAGACAAGGAGAGCAAGGACTATTTGGAATAATACAAGGTGGATTTTATAAAGATTTAAGAAAAAAATCAGCAGAGGACTTAATAAAATTAGATTTTCCAGGATATGCTATAGGAGGAATAAGTGTTGGGGAACCAAAAGAAGAATTTCTAGATATATTACGATATACAGCACCACTTATGCCTGAAAATAAACCTAGATATTTAATGGGAGTTGGTTCACCAGATTATCTAATAGAAGCAGCTCTTGCAGGAATTGATATGTGTGACTGTGTGCTTCCAACTAGAATTGCAAGAAATGGTACAGCGATGACATGGCAAGGCAAAAAAGTAATTAGAAATGCTTCATATGCAAGAGATTTTACAACTTTAGATGAAGAATGTGATTGCTATGCTTGTAAGAATTATACAAAAGCATACATACATCATTTGATAAAAAATAAAGAGATTTTAGGAGTGAGATTACTTTCAATACATAATTTAAGATTCTTGACTAAACTTATGGAAAGAGTTAGAATAGAAATTGAAAATGACAATTTATTAGAATTCAAAAAAGAATTTTTTAAGAAATATGGTTATACGGAGGATAAAAATGGATAATTGGGGTGCAGAAGAAACTAAAAAAGATAATACTGGTACAACAAGAAAAATATTAATAGCTATAATGGCATTGCTGGTTGTAATAATAATTGTAATTGCAATGCTACTAATGAATATTCAATCAAATACTTTTAGAATAACAAAAAATGGTGCAAGTATATCAAATATTGATAATCTTTTAAAAACAGTTGGAGATACAACATATGTTAATATTAAAAGTTTTGCTACAATTGTAAATTATGAGTATCATATTGGAGAATACAAAACATTTTCATCAGATGAAGATAAATGTTATGTTCAATCTAAAAAAGCAACAGAAGCAAATTCTGGTTCAAATTCAAATAATGCAGAGAGTGAAACAGCATCATTTTATTTGAATTCAAATAAAGTATGTAAATTAAAAGCTGAAAATTTATCAGATGATTATGATGTATTTACATTTGATAAAAATACAATACAAAGTAATAATGAATTCTATGCACCAATAGATGCAATAAAAGTAGCTTTTAATGTTGATATACAACTAAGTCAAAATAGAATGGCAATTACTACATTAGATGGTGAAAACGGACTTTTAGCACAATGGGACACATATTTGACTAAAAATTCACAAGGAAAAACTTATGAAAGTTTATCTTCAGAAGAATTAGATAACCAAAAAGCAATTTTATATGATTATTTAATCTTAACAGAAAAAGACTCTAATTTATATGGAGTAATAAATTCATCTGGAAAAGAAATATTGCCTAACAAATATAAAAAAATAACTTTCTTAGAAACTACAAAAGAATTTGTAGTAACTAATAGCCAAGACAAAATGGGAATAGTAGATTCAGAAGGAAAAAATAAAATAGAACAATTATATGATTCAATAAAAGTTATTAACAGCGATCCAAAATTATACTTAGTGCAATCAGAACAAAAATATGGAGTGCTAGACGAAAAAGGACAAACAGTAGTATATCCAGAATATGATTCAATAGGGGCCGATACTACAGTATTTAAAGATTTACAAAATCAGTATGTATTATTAGATTCAGTAATACCGGTTTGTAAAGAAAAAAAATACGGATTATTTGATGTTAAAGGAAATAAATTATTAGATGTAAAATATGATGGAATAGGATATGAAAAAACATCAGCAGATATAAGCGGAACAACAAAAACAGTTAATCCTACAGTAGAAATAGAAGACTGTAATGGAATTGTTATAAAAGAGGGAGAGACATACAACATATATATAATAGGAAATGAAGATATAACAAAATTAAGAGTTGAAAGTATATATTATTTAAGTAACAACGGAGAAAAAACATATTATATGGTGTACAATGGAAAAGAAATAAATTTAATAGATAGACTAATAGAAGCAAAAATTATAAAAGAAAAGACAACAAAAGATGAAACAACAAGTGTGACAGAAAATATTACAAATACGGTAGAAAATAACACAGCAAATACTAACATAATAACTAATAGTGCAAATTCAATCAATCAAAATGTTGTTCAATAATAAAAAAAGTTTGCAATTATAGAAATTATGTGTTAGAATAGCATAAGTTAATTTAATAACCTTGAGGAGGAAATAGAATGCAAGTTTTAAAATATATATTAATAGTAATAGATGTAATAGTAGCTATGGCTTTGATAATAATTACATTGATGCAACATAAAGATGATCCAGGTCTATCTTCAACAATAACAGGTGCATCAGCTAATAACTTCCTAGATAAGAATAAAGGTAGAACCAAAGAAGGAAGACTAAAGAAATGGACAATAATACTAGGAATTGCATTTGTTGTTATAACAGTTGCATTAAATATAGTATATGCATTATAAAATATAATATGGGATGGGGCTATAATTAACATAGCCTCATTTTGTATTTAAAAAGATAAAAGGAAAATGAGATAATGGAAGAAAAACAAATTTTAGAATTCATGAAACAAAAAGAATATGTACCAATGAAAGCTAAAGAATTAGCTATTATTTTTGATGTTCATAAAGATAATATAGAAGAATTAAAAAAAATCTTAAACAAATTAGAAAAGGAAGAAAAGATAGCAAAAAATAGAAGAAACAAGTATAGTATTAATGAAATAAAAACATTAGTAGGAACTTATATGGATAGTAAGAGTTTTGGATTTGTTGTACCAGATAATAAAAAAGAAAGTAAAGATATTTTTATTTCTAAAAAGAATAAAAATGGTGCTAAAAACAATTCAAAAGTTGTAGTAAAAATTACTAAAGAAGGCACAGCAAATAAAAAGCCAGAGGGAAAAGTAGTAGAAATCTTAGGAAAAGTAGATGAAGCAGGAGTAGATTTATTATCTATAGTAAAAGAATATAAATTACCATATGAGTTTCCTGTAAAAGTTATAGAAGAAGCTAAAAGTATAGAAAAAGAAGTAAATATAGAAGAAATAAAAAATAGAAAAGACTTTAGAAAAGAAATAATCTTTACAATAGATGGTGAAGATGCCAAAGATTTAGATGATGCAGTAAATGTAGAAAAAACAGAAAACGAAACATATATTTTAAGTGTACATATTGCAGATGTAAGTCACTATGTTAAAGAAAATAGTTTTTTAGATAGAGAAGCAATAATAAGAGGAACTAGTGTATATATGTTAAATAAAGTAATACCAATGTTACCTAAAGAACTATCAAATGGAATATGCAGCTTAAATGAGGGAAAAGATAGATTAACACTATCAGTTATGATGGAAATAGACAAAGATGGAAATGTTATATCAGAAGATGTAACTAAAGGTGTTATAAATGTAACAAAAAGAATGTCATATAATGGAGTACAAAACTTATTAGATATTGAAGAAAAAACAAAACAGCCAACAATAGATGAAATGAAACTATATGAAGAATATAAACCATATACAGAACAAATAAAACTAATGGCAGAATTGGCTCATATATTAGAAAATAAGAGACTTAAGCAAGGATATTTAGATTTAGATATACCTGAAAGCAAAATAACATTAGATAAAAATGGACATGCTATAGATGTAGGAAAATATGAAACTAAATTTGCAAACAATATAATAGAGCAATTTATGCTAACAGCAAATGAAACAATAGCAGAAAAATTTTATTGGTTAGAAGCACCTTTTATATATAGGGTACATGAATCTCCAGATCAAGAAAAGATATCTGATTTAAATAAAATGTTATACAATTTTGGATATAAAATTAAAGGAAATAAAGAAAATATCCATCCTAAAGCATTTAGTGATATATTAGAAAAAGTAAAAGGAAAAGATGAAGAAAAAGTTGTATCAAATTTGATATTAAGAACACTAAAAGTAGCAAGATATGAGGCAGAAAACAAAGGACACTTTGGAATTGCAGGAAAATTTTATTGCCACTTCACATCACCAATTAGAAGATATCCAGATTTATTTATACACAGAATTATTTCAAAGTATTTAAAATATGATTATACAATGTCAGA
>CAJKDR010000063.1 GCA_905198755.1 uncultured Clostridiaceae bacterium | reverse complement strand
ATAAAATTTATTAAAAACTATCTTAGATTTTGAAAATACTATACTAGTAAAAAATAATGAAACAGGCAAAAAACAGGTACCAATATAAATGAAATATTCAAAATAGATAGGGTTAATATTAAAAATATAATATCCTATAGATTGACTAATAACACCTATGGAGATTATAAATATGCATAATAACACTGTGAAAAAAAATTTATTAATTTGTTTTTGTTTAGTGTTTGTTTTATTTATAAGTATCATCATAAAAAAAATAGATAAAGTTGTTAAAATTAATAATATAAATGGCAAATTAATTAATGACATTGCATATACCTCCTAAAAATTAATAAAATTTATATTGTTAAAATAATTAAAGCATTTCTTTAAATAAGTTTCTGTTATTTTATTCCAATGAAAACCAGTTTGAGCAAGGTATTTATTGGAAAATTTTGATTCTAAAGAAATATTTGAAGTATAAACTAGATTTTTATTTTTATCTAAATCATATATGATTCCAGATAATATTTCTTTTCGTGAATCATCTTGTAATATTCCTGTAATTATATCAGACATCATTAATTTTGGAACAGGAATTAATTTGATACCAAGATCTGTTAGTGTTCGCAACAATAATTTTATAGATAATAAATTATCATTATATATATGAAGTAAATTACAGTTACTTTCATAATTTATTGCAGAGATAATAGCTTTTGCACAGATATCAACAGGTGTTAGCTCTAGTTCATGACCTAAAAAGTAATCTGGAAAGGCACCTATTTCAATAAAAGATTTTAATCTTTTTGCAAAAGCATTATCATTATAGTTTTTTTGAAACATACCATCTTCAAATCTATTAGTTATATTCCCTATACGAAGAATCATACCATTTAATCCAGAATTTATAGCTTTTAAAACAATATATTCTGCCTTTAATTTGGTAAAGGTGTAAATTCCTGAAACAGTCTGGCCAATATATAAGTCACTTTCACTAAAAGAAGATTTTAATAATTCTTTTTGTTCAATACCAATTTCACCATTTCCTGAAACACTAATTGTTGATATATGAATAAGTCTTATATTAAATTTTTGGCAAAATTTTACAACATTAGAAGTTCCTAAAACATTAATGCTTTCAAATAAACTATCTGTACCATAGTGTTTAACTAAAGCACCAGAATTTATAATAATATCAACATTTTTATAAATTTCATTAATGTCATTTTGTGACAAACCTAGATTATCAATTGTGATATCTCCTTTTACTATTATTATTCTGTTTTTATATTTTTTATAGGCACTCTCCCCAAAATAAAACTTAAAAGTATTTATAAATCGTGATTGTGGATCTAAACCATCTTTTGGTCTTATTAAGCAATAAGCATTTCCAGAATGAGTCTTTAGAAACTCATATATAATATGTATTCCTAAATAACCAGTAGTACCAATTATTAGAATATTATTAATATTAGCTTTATGAATACTTGATAATGAAGAAAGTGTATTTCTTTCAAGTAATGTTTTTATATTGTCATCATTACTGAAACCAATATCCAGGCAAATTGGCTTTTTAACTAAATCAGATAAAAGTCTTATTGTTGGATATTTAAAAATATCTGAATATTCAATGTTAATTCCATATTTTACACATTCTATTTGCATTTTTATTGCGGATATTGAATCTCCACCAATATCAAAAAAGTCATCGTCTACAGTTATATCAGAAACCTTTAAAACATCTTTCCAAATTTGTAACAACTTTTGAGAAGTATCTGATAAGCTATTTATATTTACTTCAGTTTTTATAATATCCTGTATATTAGGTATAGGTAAAGACTTTCTATCAATTTTTCTATTGATAGTATAAGGCATTTTATCAAGTTTCATAAAATAAGATGGCACCATATAATAAGGCAAAGATTCTCTTAGAATAGATCTTATGTCTTTTTCGTTAATTTTAGAATTAACAACATAATAAGCACAAAGGGCTTCTTTGTTATCAATTATCACTTTATTAACAATAGCGGAATCAATTTGTGGAATAGATTCTAATATGTTTTCAATTTCTCCTAGTTCTATTCTTAATCCTCTTAATTTAACTTGATGATCTAGTCTACCAAGGCATTGAAGTTTTCCGTCATATGTCCATTTACCAATATCACCAGATTTAAACATTTTACCTTTTGCAAATGGATTGTTTATAAATTTTTGGTTTGTTAAATCTTCTTTTCCTAAATATCCATTTCCAACCTGGACGCCACCAATATAAATTTCTCCTGGTAATCCAACAGGAAGAGGATTCATATCACTGTCTAAAACATATATATCAGTGTTTAAAATAGGAGGGCCAACATTTATGCATGTTTCATGTTCAAGGTTTTGGACATTTGAAAGAACCGTTATTTCACTAGGTCCATATATATTATAAATAGTTATATCATTTGATAAAGCTTTTAAGTCTTTTATAAATTTCTCGGGTAAAGGTTCACCTCCAAAGACCATATTTTTAACATTAGCTAAAGCAGAATTTGGTTCTCTATTATCATAATTTATTTTCATTAAGCTAGGTGTAACTGTCATAACATCAACATTATAATCTCTAATTAACTTATCTACTAATTTAGGATTACGATGTTCAGAATTATTTGCTAAAACAATTTTCATACCATGTGAAAGAGGTACAACTATTTCATAAACAAATATATCAAAAGGCGTAGAAGTAACTGAAAGAAGAGTATGATTGCTAGCATCTTTTAAATATTCTAACACTAAAGTCATAGCTTTACACATATTAGCTAATCCTAAGTGATTTAAAACAACACCTTTTGGAGTTCCTGTTGAACCAGAAGTGTAAATAATATAAGACAAAGTATTTAATTCTATTTTTGTATTAGGATTAGATTTATTGATTGAATATATTTCTTTATTAGATAAATCTATATCATATACTTTGGCAGAACTATTTATTGGAAGCGAAATATCTTTCTGCTTTAATATACATTTTGCATTAGAATCTTCAAGATAATATATTGTTCTATCAATTGGATATGTTGGATCCATATTAACAAATGCTGCACCAGCTTTTAATATTCCAAGCATTGATACTATTGTTTCAAAAGAGCGATTAGTCATGATTGCTACAATATCATTAGGTTTTATGCCATTGTTAAGTAAAAAATGAGCTAAGCTATTAGCTTTTTCATTTAATTGATCATAAGTTAATGATTTTCCATCACAAATAAGTGCAATATTATCAGGATGAATTGTAACTTGTTTTTCAAATAGAGAAACAAAAGTATCTGAATTAATATTTTCTTTTATATTATTAAAATCATATAAAATTTGTTTTCTTTCTTCTTTTGAAAGCATATCAATATCAGCTATTTTTAGTTCTTCATTTTCTAAAATAGCATTTAATATATTTATATAATGTGAAGATAATCTCTTAATAAAATCTTCCTCGAATAATTTTGTACAATATTCAAAACGTAAAGAATATTCGTTATCTACAGGAACAATTTCTAAAGTTAAATCAAATTTAGAAATATTGTTATCTGGAATGTAATATTCTGATTTCATACCATTAATGTGTATATCTGGATATCCATTATTTTGAAAAACGAACATCACATCAAACAATGGATTTCTACTAGTATCACGCTTGATATTTAGATCATTAACAAGCATATCAAAAGGATATGTTTGATTTTTGAAACTATTTAAGCAATTTTCTTTAATTTGTTTACTAAAATCTTTAAAAGATATACTGTGATCAACACTATTTCTTAAAGCTAAAGTGTTTACAAACATTCCAAGCATATTTGTTAGTTCAGGCATATCTCTACCAACTATAGGAGTACCTACAACGATATCATCTTGAGATGTATATTTTGAAAGTAAAATATAATAAACGGATAGCATAAGCATATATGGCGTAATACCTAATTTTTGTGCTAATAAGTTAATTTTACTAAATTGTTCTTTTGATAATTTAGCATGATAATTAGAACCTTCAAAATTTTGAACTGAAGGTCTAGGATAACTTGTAGGCATATTTAATAAAGGTATTTCATCTTTAAATTGATTTATCCAATATTCTTTTTGCTCTTTAAAATTATCTGTAGTCATTTGAGATTGCTCCCAAACTGTAAAGTCTTTATATTCTAATTCTTTAGTAGAAAGTGTTTCTCCATTATATAAATCACAAAGTTCTTGTAACAAAATATTTAAAGATGTTCCATCACTAATGATGTGATGCATATCTAAAAGTAATAAAGATTTTTTGTTATCTAATTTTACAAGTTGCGTTCTAAATAAAGGAGCTTTTGATAAATCAAAAGGTTTTACAAAATTCCTATAAATAGAATATACATCAGTTTCATCTGAAATTTCATAATCAAGTTTAAAATCAACTTTATCTTTAATAATTTGAACTATATTATCATCTTTTTGTTCGAAATATGTACGTAAAGAAGAATGTCTTTCAATTAAAGTTTTAAAGCAATTTTCTAGCTTTGATTTATCTATATTTCCTTCAATGATGATTCCGCCTGCAATATTATATAATAAAGAATTTTTATCTCTTAACCAAGAATAATAAATTCTTTTTTGAGCAGAAGAAAGATGGTAAAAAGAAGCAGAAACTGAAGAGAATGTATTATCAAATTTTGTTTTTGATGTTAATGTACATATATAATCTGAAAAGTCACTTATAACAGGATAGTTAAAGATGTCTTTAACAGTTATATTCAAGTTTAAATTACTATTGATAGTATTAGCTAAAGATATTGATGAAAGAGAATCCATACCAATATCAAAAAATGAACTTGTTATACTAATGTTAGACAAATCTAAAATTTTTTTTAAGCATATTATTATCATACTATCAATTTCATTCCTAGGTTTTATTATATTCCTTGCGTCAATCCTAGGTAAAGGTAATGATTTTCTATCCACCTTACCATTTATATTCAAAGGTAGCTTATCAAGAGAAATAATGTGTGATGGTATCATATAATTGGCCAAGATTTTTGATAAATATTTTTTTAGACAAGTAATATCAATTGATTTATCTGAAACTATATATGAACATATTGTTTTATTGTTATTAATATTTTGAATAATTGATACAGATTGTTTAATATTGGGATATGTTAATATAGTATTATCAATTTCATTGAGTTCAATTCTGAATCCTCTTAGTTTTATTTGATTATCGATTCTACCGATAAATTCAATATTTCCATCAGGTAGCCATTTAACTAAATCACCAGTTTTATATATAGTTCCAGCTCCAAAAGGATTACTTATAAATTTTTCTTTTGTTAGGTCAGAATTATTTAAATAACCCTTGGCAACTCCATCTCCACCAACCCATAATTCACCTGGAACACCAATAGGACATAATGAACCGGAATTAGAAACAATGTAAGCCGTTGAGTTTGTTATTGGTTTTCCGATAGGAATGTTTGAATTATTATTGGTTATTTTATAACAAGTTGAATAAGATCCATTTTCAGTTGGACCATAACAATTTATAATATTTATATTTGGACAATTATTTTTTATGTTTCTAACACTTGAAGCTGATATTACATCGCCACCTGTAAGTAGATTTTTTAAATGTGCAAACATTTTGGGAGATTGCATACCGAATTCATTAAATAAGCCAGTTGTTAAAAATAAAGTGGTAATGTTATTAGTTTTTAAAAATTCAGAAAAGTAATTAATATTTAATAAATTATTTTTGTCTAATATATATGTTTTGAAGCCATTTAATAATGCTCCAAATATTTCAAAAATACAAGCATCAAAAACTATGGTACCTGTTTGTACCATGTTTTCATTATTCTCGAAAGATAAAAAGTTAGGATATTTAGCTAATCTAATTATATTTTTATGCTTTACCATAACTCCTTTTGGTTTTCCTGTTGAGCCAGAAGTAAAAATAACATACAGAGGATCTGTCATAACCATATTTCTGCGTATCT
>CAJKDR010000062.1 GCA_905198755.1 uncultured Clostridiaceae bacterium | reverse complement strand
TAAATTAAAAAGGCAGGAACATAATTCCTGCCTTTTATGTATTCATAAAAGATAAGATTTATATTCCTGTCGTTAATAAATTACCTAATCGGTTGATAACTATTTCATGTTGTTTTCAGCTTGTTGTATTAATTTTCTTACCATGTTACCACCAACTCTACCAGCGTCTTTTGAAGAAATGTCACCATTATAACCTTGTTTTAAGTTAACACCAACTTCACTAGCTACTTCGTATTTGAATTTTTCTAAAGCTTCTTTTGCTTCAGGAACTACTTTTTGATTACTTCTTGCCATTATTAATTCACCTCCTAGGAAATTTAGAATAAAGAAAAACTTGAATGTTTTTCAATAATTATGATGTGTAAAAAGAAAAAAAATAAACTGGAAATTTTTTCAAAAATAAATTTATAAACCTTGCATGTTATGACAAATTGTGCGAAAATAGTAGAGTAAAATAAAAAAGAACAAAAATATTAAATCTTTTTTATTCAAAGAAAGAGGTAAAAATAATGGCAGAATTTAAATCAGGTTTTGTATCAATAATAGGAAGAACAAATGTAGGAAAATCAACATTAATCAATTCATTAGTTGGAGAAAAAGTAGCAATAATGACTAATAAAACACAAACTACTAGAACGGCTATAAGAGCGATAGTAAATAGAGAAAATTCACAAATAATATTTATAGATACACCAGGCATTCATAAACCAAAAACAAAATTAGGAACAACTATGATAGAAACAGCATTTGGAACAATTTCAGAAGTTGATGTTATTTTATTTATGATAGAAGCAACATCAAAAGAAGTTGGAAGAGGAGATGCTAGAATATTAGAAAAACTAAAAGAAACAAATAAAAAAGTAATATTATTAATAAATAAAATAGATTTAGTAAGAAAAGAAGAAATAGCAAAGCTAATAGAATTGTATAGTAAACAATACAATTTTGAAGCTATTATTCCTATTTCAGCAATATCAAATAAAGAAGTTGAAATAATATTAAATGAAATAGAAAAACTACTAAAAAAAGGACCAGCATATTACGATGTTGATGAATATACAGACCAAACATCAAGGCAGTTAGTTGAAGAGGTAATAAGAGAAAAAGCATTAAAATTATTAGATGACGAAGTACCACATGGATTATATGTAACAGTAGAAAAAATGAAACAATCAAGAACACAAAACAAAGAAAATATATATAATATAGAAGCAACAATATATTGCTTAAGAGATTCTCATAAAGGAATAATAATAGGAAAAAATGGGCAAATGCTCAAGAAAATTGGAACTTATGCAAGACAAGATTTAGAGAGAATGTTAGGAACAAAAATAAATTTAAAAACTTGGGTAAAAGTAAGAAAAGATTGGCAAGATGAAGATTCAATAGTAAAAAATTTTAAATTTAATTAATTAGTATAAAATTTTCTAAAATACGAAAGATAAGATTAAAGGTAAAAAATACTTTTAACTTAGGAGTGGTGATATGCTTATGATTGAAAAAATGGCTTGGAATACCTTTAAAAAAACAGGTGATATTAATACTTTTTTAGAACTGAAAGAAGTAGAAAATTTAGAAAAAAATATAAATGGTGAAAATAATGGGAACAATAAATACAAAGGGAATAGTATTAATGGAGAACAACCTTGGGGACTACGATAAAATGATTACAATTTTAACACCAGGGCTTGGAAAAATAGGGTGTGCTGCAAAGGGCGCTAGACGCCCTAAAAGCCTATTAATGGCTGGAAGCCAATTTTTATGCTTTGCAGACTATACATTATATAAAGGAAATGGTACATATAATTTAAATTCATGTGATACAATAGAATTTTTTTATAACATAAGAACAGATCTGGACAAGTACAAATATGCAGTACACATAACTAAAATAATTTTAGATGTGACAAATGAAAACGAAAATTGTTATAGAACATTACAATTATTTTTAAATACATTATATACAATATCAGAAACAGATAAAAACTTAGATTTAACTTTATCTATATTTAAGTTGAGATTAATGTGTATATTAGGATTTAGACCTAATGTTGAAAAATGCACTAATTGTGGAATTGATGAAGATATAAAATATTTTAGTCTTAAAGATAATGGGTTTAAATGCAGTAGTTGTGGAAAAATGGATAAAAGTGCGATAGAAATAATGCCTGCAACAGCAGATGCAATAAGATTTATAGCAAGTGCACCTGCAAAAAAAATATTTTCATTTAATGTTCCAGAAACGACGATAAAAGAATTAGAAATAATATCAAAATTATATTTAAACGAAAAATTAGAAAAGGAATATAAATTAGAAGAGTTATTTAAATAATTTATATTTATGCATCATACATTTGCGAGTACTTCGCCACGACAGTATTTATTGAAAATTATCACATAATTTTCAATAAATACTTGATAAAATCCTCATTAAATTATATAATATCAGTGTTGAAATTAGCTCTTGTATGGAGAGTATTTTTGATAAAAAGCTATGAACCTTGTCAGATCCGGAAGGAAGCAGCAATAAGTAGTGTATTTATGCAAATGATATTCTCCATAGAGGAGCTAAGATTATAATAGAGATATTTTGAACGATGAACATTAGCAATCCATAAAATATTAAGTATAAGATATTTGTTAAGAGGAGAATAAATATGGCATATACAGCACTATATAGAAAATTTAGACCACAAACATTTGGAGAAATGGTTGGACAAGAGCATATTACCAAAACATTAAAAAATCAAATTATGGCAGGAAGAGTAGGACATGCATATTTATTTAATGGTGGAAGAGGAACAGGTAAAACATCAGCTGCAAAAATTCTTGCAAGAGCAATAAACTGTTTAAATCCAAAAGATGGTGAACCATGTAATAAATGTGAGATATGCAAAAGTATATTATCAGGAGCAAACACTGATGTAGTAGAAATGGATGCAGCTTCAAATAACAGTGTAGAAGATATAAGAGCAATAAGAGAAGAAGTTAACTTCTTACCTACAACGTGTAAATATAGAGTATATATTATAGATGAGGTTCATATGTTATCAACTGGAGCATTTAATGCATTGTTGAAAACATTAGAGGAACCACCAGAACATGTAAAATTTATTTTAGCAACAACTGAACCACAAAAATTACCAGCAACTATACTTTCAAGATGCCAAAGATTTGATTTCAAAAGAATTTCAAATGAGGATATTGTTAAAAGGTTGAAGGAAGTTTGTAGCAAATCAGATATTGAAATAACAGAAGGAGCCTTAAATACAATAGCTATATTATCAGAAGGAGCAATGAGAGATGCATTAAGTATACTTGAAAGATGTATACAAGATGGATTAAACAATATAAATGAAGATAATATAAAAGATTTAGTTGGAATACCCAAAACAGAATATATAGAAAAAGTTGTAGAAGGAATATTAACATACAACATAGAAGAAGTATTAAATACTTTGGAAAATATAATAAAAGAAGGAAAAGACATTACAAATTTGACATGGGAAATTATAAAATATGTAAAAGACTTGTTAATATATAAAACTACAAATAAAATAGAATTATATTCAGATGAAGAAAAAAAGAAGATAGAAGAATTATCTGGAATGGCGACAAAAGAAAAACTATTAAACTTAGTTTATGAATTATCAGAATTACAAAATGAAATAAAAACATCATCACAAAAATTAATTATATTCCAAGCAGGGCTAATTAAAATGTGTAATAAACAAACAGGAAATAGTACAGAAGATTTGGAAAGAAGAATATCTGAACTAGAGGATAAAATAAAAAATGGCAAAGTAGGAATAATACAAAATGCTCAAGTACGTGTAGGAAGTACTACACAAAGAGCAAATTATAATACTGCAGGAGCTAACAATCCTATAAACCCTAATAATTCAAATAGTGCAAAAACATCAACATTATCACAAGGACCAATAGCAAAAGAATGGCCTAATGTATTAAATGAATTAAAAAGTGATGGAAAGATTATGTTGTATACAAACTTATTAAATACAAGTGCAGTAGAAGTAAATGACATGACTGTTGGAATACAATTTCCAAATGGGATAAATGCATTTGGAAAAACTGTTTTAGAAAAAGCAGAGAATAAAGCAGAAATAGAGAAGAAAGTATCAATAGTAAGTGGAAAAACAATGAATGTAAAATATATAGATTTAAAAGAGAATAATAATCAAGCACAATCAAATAGTGTCGAAGATATGATGAATGGATTAGATATTCCATTTAATGTTATAGATTAAGGAAGGAGAATAAAAATGGCAAAAAGAGGTGGTTTCCCAGGAGGAATGGGAGGATTTGGTGGCATGAACATCAACCAATTAATGAAAGAAGCTAAAAAGATGCAAGCAGATATGGAAAAATCACAAGAAGAATTAGTTTCAAAAGAATTTGAAGCATCAGCTGGGGGAGGAGCAATAAATGTAAAAGTTTCTGGAAGCAAAGAAATAAAAGAAATAAAAATACAAAAAGATGTTGTAGATCCAGATGATGTAGAAATGTTAGAAGACTTAATATTAACTTGTGTAAATGAAGCTTTAAGAAAAGTAGATTCAGCACAAGCAGCTCAAATGGGAAAATATAATATACCAGGATTAATGTAATATGGATCTTTTAAGAGATGTAAAAAGAAAACAATTAAAAATTAAAATAGCGATTATATTAGTAGTTGTTGTTTTACTTATAGTTGCTATACTTGTATTTATACATATAAAAAGAAATAGAGATAATGATGTTATAAATAAATACATTATAAATTCTAAAAAAAATGCTGTTATTACTATTGCAAATGATATGTCAAAAATAAAATTATATCCTAAAACATTGGAAGATATAAAGTCAAATAATAAAACAATACAAGTAAGCAATAATGAAGCAATGTTCTTGCTAAATTCAAATTATTTGCAAGAAACAAATAAAGTAAATCCAAAAGTAACTACTACTAATAAGTATGCTCAATTAAATAATGTTGTTTGTGTAGAAATAGATATGTCTCCTGTAAAAGAAAAACAATTAATAGATAAAATAACAATAAATACGAAAAAATTAAATTTAGATACAGAATATGTAGATTTATATTCAATAAATGAAAATGAAGAATTATCTGCATTAAAATTAAAAGAACCAATTATAAACAATACAATACAAACAACATATGATGTTAATATAGAAAAATATATAGTGGCATATGTTCCAGTAGTTAATCTGGCATTTAATTATAATGAAATAAACTTAAAAAAAGGGGAAGAAGTTGTTTTAACATGTGATGTTAATGAAAATGCAACTAATTCTCAGCTTCATGCACAAGTAACAGATCCAGATATAATAGAAGTGAGTGCAAATGGAACGATAAAGGCTATAAATCCAGGAAAAACGCAGTTAATAATACAATCATATAAAAATACAGTACTGAAGACTATAGATGTAATTGTAAAGGAAATACCATCTGAAATAAAAGTAGAGGATGAAAAAATTACAATATATGTAGGAGAAACTTCACAAATAGAAGCTACAGTAATCCCAGAAACGGTTGAAAATAAAAATGTTAAATATAGTAGTTCAAATAATAATATAGCAACAGTAAATAGTAAGGGAAAAATAACAGGAGTAAAAAAAGGAACTACAAAAATAACAATAACAACAGAAGAAACTCCAGAAGTATCTAAAGAAATAGAAGTAACGGTAAAAGAAAAAGCATCTGAAATAAAAATAGAACAAGATGAAGTGGAAATAAATGTGGATGACTCATATGAACTAAATGTTACAGTACTTCCAGACTCGTTAGATAATAAAAAAGTAAAATATAAATCATCCAATGAAAATATAGCAACAGTAAGTAATAATGGAAGAATAAAAGGTATATCAGAAGGAACAGCAGAAATAACAATAACAACAGAAGTAGAACCACAGATTTCAAAAATTATAATAGTACATGTAAAGAAAAAACAAGTAATAAATAATACAGAAGACAAAAATA
>CAJKDR010000061.1 GCA_905198755.1 uncultured Clostridiaceae bacterium | reverse complement strand
AATTTTTTTATTATATTTAATTTTGTTGGATCTGATATTTTTTCAACATCATATACTGGTGCTTTTCCTGCAAAGTAACCTGTTACCATTGAATTTATATAATTTTCAAATGCAACTTTTATTTCTTTATCATCTGTACTTACCAATTCAGAATTATTTGTTTTTCTTCTTATTCTTTCATATAGTTGTTTTCTTGCATTCCATTCTTTATCTGCTAACATTAACATTTGTGTTACGCTATTTGCATCTTCTAATGTTTCTTCATTCCATTGTATCATTGTTTTCCCTCCTATATTGGTTTTACATACCCAAATTGTAATTTCTTTTGATTTATGTATTTTTCTACCGCATATCTCATTGCATCCATTAAATGGTTAAAATCGTCTATTGGCTTATTTATTTTATTTCCAAACTTGTCTTCGTCCCAAGTGTAGTTACTTATTTCTGTTATAAAGTTTACACATCTAGGATGGATTATTATTTCAAAGTCCTGTATGTATTGAATACCATTGTTTATACTGTCTTTTCCTTTTAATGCTCCTGTAATATGTCTTAGTCCTAAACCTCTTAATTCATCTATTGATTTTGGTTCTGCACTATCTGCTGTTATCTTTTCTTTTGAGTAGCCCATTTGATTTATTTTGTCATATATAGCTTTATTACTCATTCCTTTTTGATACACCTCATCATACACATAAATCTTTTTATTTTTTAAATCTATTGCACCGCAAAATAGTGCTGTTGGGTCGTTTGTATAACCAAAATCTAACCCAAAAGCACTATCTAAATTTCTTATTGTATTTAATTCAAATTTTTCTTCTTTCCAGTTTTCATAAACTAATCCATCAACTATTCCCCAATTACCTAACCCAGCAACTTGATATCTTCTAGGATTATTCTTTTTCATTCTTTCAAATACTTTCTTATCTGCTTCATCTAACCATTCATTGCACATATAATTTGTTGTCATTGCTAATACATCATCATCTTTAACATCGAAAAATCTTTTCTTAATCCAGTGGTGTTCATTCCAAGGATTCAACGTTATTGTTATTTGCTTAAATAAACCTTCTGGAACTTCTCCGTCTTATACTTTCATCTATTACATCAAAATCAGATTCTTTTGTTATTTCATAAGCTTCTTCAATCCATAGCCAACATAAAACACCAATATCTACTGATATTGATGTTACTTTTAATGGATCATCTAGACCTCTAAAATATATTTTCTGTCCTGTAGGTTTATATGTCATTTCTAATGGGCTTTCTTTTATTTCCCAGAAACTATCAACTTTTAATCTATGTATTGCCCATTTAAGCTCTGTAAAACAACTATCTTTTAATGTTCTAAATGTTTTTCTAATTACAAGTGTATTAGCTTCTTTATACTTCATCATATTACTTATTATCCATAGTGCCGTTGTCTTTGACTTTTTGCTTGCTCTTGAACCTTTACATACTCTGTATCTACATTTGCAATGCCAGTACTCTGCATAACCTTTTCCAACTATACTTTGTAATGATATGTTATTTACTTGCTGTTGCGTTTGTTTGCTCATTATTTTATTCTGTAATGTCATCAGTTATCACCACTGGTATATTTCCAGCCACATCAACTTTTTCTTTAAATGTACCATATCTTTTTCCAAGTAGCTCTGCACATTTCGTTCTATCTTGTAATGAAGCATCTAATCCAAATTGGTCTTTTTCTTCTCCACGCATTACTTTAGTTAAATACTGTAACACTTCTTCTTGTGAGGCTATTCTATTATCTTCTAGCTGTTTCAATCTTTCTTGAATAAAATAGTTAAGTTTCGTTAAGTTTTCCGCTCCTATATTTTTTGCTGTCTTAGAACTATAGCCTGCTCTTTTTGCACTTTCCGTCGCATTAGCTGTTTCTATATAATAATCTATAAATCTTTTTTGTTTTTCTGTTAATTTGTTATAATCTTTTTCATCATCCATCTGCCTCACTTCCTTTTCTGTGTTCTTCTATTAAATATTTCATTACATCAATTTTGCTATAACATTCTTTTTTCTGTTTATATCTATCTTGTAGTTCAAATTCTTCTGTATCTTCATTGTATATTTCTACACTTTCTCTTTTTAGTATTTGATATTTAGTACAGTATTTGCAATTTCTTTCACTATAAAATTGAAAACTATTTATTTTATATACTTTTCCTTTTGTAGATAATACATATAATAACTTATTTATATTTTTATTTATATTCATGTCTTTCTCCATAATAAAAGAGCTTACTATTGTAAGCTCTTGTTTCTTTATATTAATTTAATGAATCAATTTTATCTTGTATTGTCTTTTGCATTCTACTAATCAAATTATTATATCCTTTTGTTGTTGTATCCGCTGTTTCAAGTATTTTTAAGTACAATAATGGTTCTCTTAATATTTTATCTACTAATTCATTATCTCCTTTTAATTGTTTTAATATTTCTAATTCTATAACTTCTTCTAATTCGTTTCTTTTAGAACTAAAATCTTTTTCTTTATACCATTTTAACAGTTTCCTGTAAGTAGTATATTTTGTTTTGTCTATTATATGAATTTCTATTTCTTTATTTTCCATACTTTTCCCTCCTTTTCGAGGATTTTATCATGCTTTTTATGTATTCTTTGTCATATAATGTCGATTTATTATTTTATGGCACATTTTTTATTTATCATATAAGGACATCTAACTCTACCAGTATTCATATTTAACACTTCAAGATGACTACATATCTTTCCATTTACTGAGCATTGAGGATATTTCTTTATAAATTCTTCTTGAAAGTGTTGTTCTTTTGATTTCCAAAGCATTCTTTGTTCCTCCTCTATTGCTTCTATAGTGTTCCTACAATCATTTAACTTACATACTTTGCATTTTAAACTATTGTTTGGACATACTTTTCCTGTTTCTAAACATTTCATATCTAATCCTCATCTGCACAATGTACACTGCCATCAACTTTTTTTATTATTCCTTTATTGCACTGCTTTGTACAATTGCTACAGTTTTCTTTTGCATATTCTTCGTATTTATTCATATACTGCTCCTTTAATAAACACTATGTAATGATATAGTTTACTGCACTTTACAAGGTAAGTTACCGTCTTACGAGCTATGTCACTGCATACTATTTATTGTATAATAAAAGAGCCTATCTTCTGATAAGCTCTTTTTAATAATTATTAATATCTGATGTTCTCATTATTTTATATATTTTTTCTTGCCTATAGTCTTCTATGATGTTTTTTAAATAATAGTTTTTATTTTCTCTCCAGTCTATAATAATACCATATTCTTTTGCTTGTTTATCAATGTTATATTTTTCATTTTTAGTAAGTGTTATCTTTTCTTCTTTTATTTTATTTATTTTTTCAATAAACTTTTCTTTCACTATATCACCTCCCTGGGATTTTTCTTATATAATACAGTATCTTTTACATTTTGTCAACTTTTTTTCTTACAGCCTCAAGGTTTTGATACCGTTTTATATAAGTCTTAACTAGAATCGACTTGTTACAGAAAGAAGGTGATTTTTACGTGAACACTATAATATATTAACTTATCTAGTATCATTAATATACTTATATGTAGGTTAGGATTTACACCTAACATGTCAGCTTTTATCAACCCAGACGTTTCTTATGTTCTACTTTTGGTATCTGACTTATGCCCCTCAAAGCGTCTACTTATTCCGCCACTACATATTTTAAATTTAATAAAAGGAACTAGATTTCTCTAATTCCTCTGCAAAAGTTTATATTTTACTGTATCATAATAACACATTTATATATGACATGCAATGCCAAAATAGGACAATCATAATTTATCATACTGACTTAAAGCATCTCCATGCAATCTACACATTTGTCTATAACTGTAATTCATTTCATCAGCAACTCTAACCAAAGACTTACCTTGTATGTATACTTTGTCTAATATGTTTCTGTATGGCTGTTCTATGTTATCCAATTTGTTTAGTATTTCGTGCTGTTTTTCTTCTACTTGTAATACTTTATCTAGTAAATCATCTACCATATCAAGTAATTTTGCTATTTTTTCTGCCATACTGTCTTGTACTGCTTTAGATCCTTTCGGCATATCTGATATAGTTGATGTTATTTTATTTATAGTTGAACTGTATTCTTCTATATATTCTTTTCTTCCTTTTACCCATTCTTGATTATTTCTATAATTAATCAATTCTTTTCTATCCATTCTGTTCCTCCTTTGTAAATTATTTTTCTAGTAGTTCTTGTAAAACATATTGAACTAATTCTGTTATAGTATAATTTTTTCTATTCATTATATCTTCAAGTTCTTCTGCATGAGATTCATCATTTAATTTTTCAATCTTGTCTTTTATCTTTTGAACTGGAATATATAACTTATTTACTAATTCTTGCGATAAACAATTTTGTCTAATCCATTCATATTTTGATTTTTCTTTTTCTAAATTTAATTCATTATCTAATCTAATCATGTGTTCAGCATATGCTTCACTTTCTCTTTTTATTGCATTGTTTTTTATTCTTATTTCTTCATTCTCTTTTTGTAGTTTTTCTATTAGATTTAATATTGTTTCTAATGTTGAACAATCACAATCTTTTAATTCAATACTTGTTGGGTTTGGAAAACAATAAAAACATTCTATTATTTCTTTGATTCTTTCAATAGCTCTTTTTTCTTCATCGTTCATTTATTCCTCACCTCTCATCTATCATTTTTCATACATTTTTCTAAATCTTCTCTTGTAATATTATAATAAGTTTCTAATGCATATATTAAATCTTTATAATATTCATTCTCTTTTATTAATCTGATTTCTTTTTCTTCTAATCTTTCACATTCATGGTCTACTTGTTTAAATTCTTCTTGTAGTTCTTTATAATCTAATAAAATATGATTTAATGCATTATTTTGTTTTTCTCTAAAAGTTACATTTACTTGCATGTCTATTTCTGGTACACAACAGTTTTCATATTCTTCAATTATACTTTCTATTACTTCTATATCTTCTTCTATACTATTTTCTTTCACTTAAAACACCTCTTACAGCTTGTCTTCTCTGATATTCTTCTATTCCCAATTTTATGATTTCATCTACTATTTCTTTATCTAAAAAATCAAATCTCAAATTTTCTTTTGGATACCTCTTTCTGAAATAATCTTTTATTACTTGCCTTGTATATTCATCATCTTTCTTTACTATTTCTTTTATTACTCTTTCATGATAAATAAATGTATCAAATCTATTTATCTTATATATTGCTGTTTCATCCATTTAAAGCACCTCCTAAAATTTTAAACATATTTTTAATAATGCTTCTTTATATTTTTCTTTCTCTTCTTTTAACATATGATTCTCTTCTTGCAATTTATAATATTCTTTTTTATAATCAGGTTCAACCTCGATATTCTTAGTTTCCATTTCATCTGCTGTTTTCACTATAACACCTCCTAATAAGATTTTGCTTATTATTTCTATCTATTCCTACATAACACCCTGTGTTTTCTTCTTTTACATCTTTTCCTGGAAATAAAACGCATCCATTGTTCATATTATTCATACAGTCTTTACATTTTATTAAATCTTCAAATAATTGCATTAAATCCACTCCTCCCCACACTTTTCACACTTATATACAATGTGGTCTATTTCCATATCTAAAAATTCACTTTTCATTCTTCCACCACATTCAGGGCAATGTAAACTAAATATGTCTTTAATTTTTTCTATTATTCTTTTTATTTTTTCTTTCATTATGTATAACTCCTCTCTAGTCCTAAATTTTCATATGCATCATCTATTTCTTTATAATTTATTAAACCTTTTTGTAATTCATAAAAAACATCACTTATATATTCATCATCTTCTAACTCAAAAACTTCTTCTATCATTGTAAACATATTCCATGAACAGATTCCATCTTTCCAAAATTCATTATCTAATATAATTAAGTCTTTACCAACTTTGTTTCCAAATTCTAATATTATTTTTTCTAATAATTCTCTA
>CAJKDR010000060.1 GCA_905198755.1 uncultured Clostridiaceae bacterium | reverse complement strand
TAACAATTTTTAATAGGAGGGGACTATTATGAGTAATGAAGATATGTCTGATATTATGCAAAAATTATCTAGTATGATTAATTCTTCCAATACAGATGAGAATAGCAAATATACTAATGATGATGTATCTTCAAACTCTAATCAGTTTAATATGGATAATCTAAAAGAGTTTATTAATAATTTCCAAAATTCTTCTCAAGAAGATAATACTAATATTAATGATGACTCTAATAATAGCAATAACTTTAATTTTGATATTAATACTATGATGAAAATAAAGAATATAATGGATAAAATGAATTCTTCTAGAAATGATCCTAGATCAAATTTACTTCAATCTTTAAAACCTTATTTAAATGATAATAGAAAAGAGAGATTAGACCAATATATGCAATTTTTGAATATTAGTAAGGTTTTAGAGGCTTTTAATTCTGAGGGTGGTGTTAATAGTAAATGATGTATAACTATCCTTACATTGGTTATCCGTTTAATAAAAACTATTATAGGTATTTTAACCAAAGTCCTGTTGCAAATCATTATAATAATTTAGCTAGGAATAATACATATTTAAATCAATCAACTTCCAACTCTTCAGAAGATCATAATTATAATAATGAAGATTCTTCTTCTAATAAAAGAACTAATGATAACAAAAAATCTAATTCCGAATATATTGATATATTAGGAATTAGACTGCATTTTGATGACATTTTATTAATCCTTCTTATTTACTTTTTATACTCTGAAGGTGTAAAAGATTTTGGATTATTCATAACTTTAATTTTATTATTATTAAGTTAATATTATTCTAATACTATTTTTTCTTCTTCAACAGATGCATATGTTTTTCTTGTTGGAATTATTAAATTCCCTTCTTCATCATATTCATCTTCCATCTCTTTTATTATGTTTGCTATTCTTATTTGTTTACATTCTATTGATGCTGCTGCTATTATTGCTTTTTTATTTCCCTTGGCTCCCGCATGTGCTAGTCCTCTTAATACTCCAACTATTACAACATTATCTCCTGCTATTATTTCTGCTCCACCATTTACGTCTCCTAAAACGACTATACTTCCTTCATATTCTATTCTTTGTCCTGAACGTACAGAACCTTTAAAGAACTTTGTTTCAGATGTCTCTATGTCTTTATTAAATGATTTTTTTATTCCATGTAGTCCCAATGTTTTTGGACTATCAAAATCTACTTTTACATCTATTTTTGAATTTATTAAATTTCTTATTTCTAACATTTCTGAATTTTTTAGTATTTTTCCTGTTATAAATATTGGCATATTTGATTCTTTATATAGCTTTTTTAATTGTGCTAATTTCTTTTTTAAACTTTCTACAAGTTCTTCTTGTGTAGCCTCTTCATTTAACTTTATTAAGATTTTATTTTTTTCTCCATTTATCTTTACACAACTTCTCATTTTTTTTACTTCCTTTTTACTATATTTATACTATCTTTGAGTTTCTGTATATGAACTCGCTTTTGTATTTTCTTTTTCTGAATTATCGTTTGTATCAATATTATAGTAAGCTTCTAATATTTTTCTTGCTGTTTTTGCTGCAAATGAGTCTTTTGCACCATCTTCTAATATTACAACAACTGCTACTTCTGGATCTTTATATGGTGTAAATCCTACAAACCATCCATTTGCTATGTCTGATCCATCTGATGTTGCTTTTGCTTGTGCAGATCCTGTTTTTCCTGCTACCGATTTTCCAAAACTACTAAATGCTGAATATGCTGTTCCTCCAGGTGATGTTACTAGTCTCATTCCCGCTCTTACTGTATCTAATGTTTCTTGTGATACTTTTAAATCACTTATTGAATCTGTGTTTTGTCCTAATAATTCATTTACAGATTTTCTAATTTCGTCTTTTGGTATTTCGTTTCCATCTGCATCTTTTATATTTTTTACAACTGTAGCATTTACAAAATTCCCTCCATTTGCTACCATACTAACATATCTAGCCATTTGTAATGGTGAAAAGCTATTATAACTTTGTCCTATTGCTGCTGATAATGTATCTGATAGATACCATGTTTTTTTTCTTTGTGCTGCTACTTCCTTGCTTGCTAATGTTCCTGCTGTTTCACTTGAAAGTTCTATTCCTGTTTTTTGCCCTAATCCATAAAATTGTGCATATTTATCTAAAGTATCAATTCCTAATCTCCTTCCCATTTCATAGAAGAAATAGTTACAAGATTTTTGTAATGCTTGTTTTATATTCACATTTCCATGACCTCTATGATATTCTGTATAATACCAACAAACTGGATTGTGAGCATATGGATATACCCCTCTATCATTTACAGTTTCTGTTTGTGAAACCTTATTTTCTTCTAGGGCTGCAGTTGCTGTAACCATTTTGAATGTAGATCCTGGTGCATATGCTCCTGATGATGCTCTATCATATAATGCATTATTACTTTTTAGTTCATTCCAATCTTTTTGATTTATCCCGCCTACAAATATTTCCGGTTTATAGTTAGGATAACTAGCCATTGCTAACACTTCTCCTGATTTCACATTCATTACAACTGCTGCTCCAAATGTTGATTTCTTCTTTTTCTTTTTCAATGATGCTACTGCATCACTTATTATTTCTTCTGTTTTTCCTTGTAATTCAGAATCTATCGTTAATGTTACATCATCACCTGCAACAGCTTCTGTTTCTATATATTCATCTTCTATTGTTCCGTCAACAGACATATCTAATTGTTTTACACCATTTTTACCTCTTAGGTATTTTTCTAGTGTGTACTCAACGCCTGTTCTTCCTAGATAATCATTAGATTCATATCCTTCATCTAATTTTTTTTCTAGTTCACTTTCTTGAATTTTTCCTATATATCCTATAATATGTGATGCCAAACTGCCACTAGTATATGTTCTTATTGATTGTGTTGTTACATTTATACCTGGGAAATCAGCATTTTGTTCATTAAATTGTATTGCACTAGTTTTACTTATATTTTCTGCTATTTTTATTGATTTAGTTGAACTATATCCTTTTGTTGATATTTCATATCTTATTGCGATTATCTTTAAAACATCTTTCATATCTGTATTAGATATTTCATATTTATCTCTAAATCTATATACACAATCTTTGGCAGATGCTTTTTCTGATATTTTATATTGTTCTTTCCATTTTGCTATTTCTTCATCTGATGTCATTGTATATTTGTAATCACTAGTTATTGGAAAATTATTAACATAAGTATCATCATTTTGTTCTAGTACTTTGACCATTTTTAATATTGTATCATTTAATGTTTGATTATCTATTTTGGTTTTATATAATTCTATACTGTATCCAGTTTTTGTAGTCGCCAACGTTTTTCCATTTCTGTCTAATATAGACCCCCTTGCTGCCTCTATTGTACTTTCTCTTGTCAATCTTGTGTTAGATGTTTCTCTATATTCTTTTCCTTTTATTATTTGCAAGAAAAACAATCGTCCTAATAGAATTGCTCCCATAACATATACTAGCACGATTAATACATTATATCTTAATTTGAAATTTGCTTTTATCCTATTATCTTTCAAGTTTTTCCCTTTCTTTAAAAATATCTTGTTAGTATTTTATTTTCTTTAAATATTTTTTCTAACTTATAGCCTAATTTAACTATTAGTGGATATAAAATGATTGTAACAAAAACATTAAAAATGTTTTCTACTATTAATATCTTTATAAATGTACCTATTCCTATTGTTGCATTATTTATGAAATAATTAAACAAATAGCTTCCAACTTCATATAAACATGTTGATATAATTATCATTATAATCATTGTAAATCTGCTATCTTTAGAGAAATTTTTATCTAAGAAACCTCCTAAAAAGCCAACTATTCCTAACATTATTCCTGATATTCCTATACTCTTCCCAATAAAAAAGTCTAAAGATATTCCGAATAATATCCCAAGCATTACTCCTCTACTTTCACCAGCAAATAATCCTATGATTAGTACTAATACTACAAACAAATTAGGTTTTATACCGGCTAAATTAAACCATGAAAATAAATTTGCTTGTAGAAAATATACAATTAAAAAAGTTATTATCATTATTATTGTTGTTACTGTTTTTTTCATTTTCTTCCTTTTCTTTATTGTTTTATAACTAAAACTGTTTCTAGATTGTCAAAATCTACAGCTGTTTCTAATTCAAAATATCTGTCTGTTATATTTTTTGTTTCTGATATATTTTTTATAGTCCCTATATATATCCCTTTAGGGTATATTCCACCCATTCCAGATGTGTATACTTTTTCGCTTTGTGATAATGTTGTTGTTGTAGATACATATGTACCTTTTAGTTTTCTGTTTTCTAATAGTCCTCTGCATATTACATTGTCATTAGAATTTTCTAAGGTTGCACTAACTATATTAGAAGAATCTATAATTGTTTGTACTTTTGCCGTTTCATCTGTAACAGATATAACATGTCCAACTAATCCTTCTGCTGCTATTACTGTCATGTTTTTCTCTATTCCACTTTTACTTCCTACATTTATTACAAATACTTTTGAATAATTACTTGTGTCTTTGTTTATTATATATGCTGGAACCGTTTTATATTGTTTATATAGTTCAGATAAATTTAAATATTCCTTTAAAGTTTTATTTTCAGATTCTATCATTTCTAGTTGTCTTAATCTTTCTTCTAATTCATTATTTTTTTGTTTTAGTTCACTATTTTCTTTTTTTGTAGTTTCTAGACTTGAGAAATATTCATTGTTACCTTGTAATTTATTTTTTATATATGTAAATCCACTTTGTATTGGCATTACAATTTTACTAAACGCGTTTTCTACATATGAAATTTTCTCAATTTGCAAGTTTGATAAAAATACTAATAATATTAAGACTATTATCGTTATTATTACTCCTATTGCATCATTTCTTTTTTTATTCACTTATTTCCTCCTATTTATTTCTTCTAGAATTTGCAAGTATTGTTTTTAATTTTTCCAAATCATCTAATGTTTTTTCGCATCCTTTTACTACACAATTTAGAGGGTTATCTGCTATTATTACTGGTATACCTGTCTTTTCACTTATCAATTTATCCAGATTTCTTATAAGTGCTCCTCCACCTGCTAAAATTATTCCTTTTTCCATAACATCTGATGATAATTCTGGTGGTGTTTTTTCTAATGTCATTTTTACAATTTCTACAATATCATTAATTGGTTCTTTCATTGCTTCTTCTATTTGCTCTGAATTTATTTCTATATTTCTAGGTAATCCTGTGTTTAAGTCTCTACCTCTAATTTCCATTGTTTCTTTTGTCATTAAAGGTTTAGCACAACCAATTTTCATTTTTATTTCTTCTGCTGTTGTTTGTCCAATTGCTAAATCTAATTCCTTTTTTATATAATTTACAATTGCTTCATCTATTTCGTCTCCAGCTATTCTTATTGAGTTACTAACAACTATACCTCCTAATGATATAACCGCTACCTCTGTAGTTCCTCCACCTATATCTACTATTATATTTCCACTAGGCTCTGATATTCCCATATTAGCTCCTATAGCAGCTGCAACTGGTTCTTCTATTAAGTAAACTTCTTTCGCTCCTGCTTGTAATATTGCTTCTTCTACTGCCCTTTCTTCTACCTCTGTTATTCCTGATGGAACTCCTACTACCGCTCTTAGTCTTACAATATTATACTTTTTACATACTTTTTTAACTATATTTTTTAACAATAATCTTGTTGCGGTAAAATCTGCTATAACCCCATCTTTCATAGGTCTAATTGCACTTATTTTTTCCGGTGTTCTACCTAACATTTCTTTTGCTTCTACTCCTGTTGCTACTATTTGTCCTGTTACGTTATCTATTGCTACAACTGATGGTTCATTTAATATTATTCCTTTTCCTTTTAGTGTTACTAATATGTTTGCTGTTCCTAAATCTATCCCTACATCTTTATATGATAAATTTAAAAAATTAAAATTAAAATTTAATTTCATTTTTCTCTTCCTTTCTATAAAAGACACTTTCATAATTATCTTTCCCAATTACAACATGATCTAAAAGTTTTATTCCCATTAATTCCGCCGACTCATATAATCTGTCTGTAATATTATAGTCTGCTTTACTTGGTGTTGAATCTCCAC
>CAJKDR010000059.1 GCA_905198755.1 uncultured Clostridiaceae bacterium | reverse complement strand
TATTCTTAGATTTATCATATATTAATATAGAAAGTAATCCTAATAAAAGTGTGAAAAATATATTTAATGTTAGTCCACTTTCACCTAAGCACATTAAAAATAAAGAAAAAGGAATTTGTGAAGCAATAGCAAATAAAAATAGTCTAAAAATATACAATTTCAAGTTCTTTGTATGTTTATATCCTTCAGAAATTTGAAAAGCAAATATGGGAAAAGAAATTTTTCCTATAACATTTAAAAAAGATGTTTTATTTAAAAATATATATCCACAATGGTCGCAAAGCATTGTAATCATTGCTATTATTTTTAATGCAAAACTACTCATTTTAATTCTCCAATCGATAATATTGAATATATATTATCACAATCGGACAAGAGTGTAAATATCTTATAGTTTTATTTTAGTGTATCTATACATATTACAAATATCACAATCTTCGCAAATTGTAATTTTATTTTGAAAGATTAATTTTAAAGTTTCAATGAATTCATCCTGAAAACCATTAACTAAATGTATAGTTATTTTATTGGGCAATAAATTTAATAAAGTGTTTAAAGCTAGGTCATTAGAAGAAAATGTTATATCAGATATATACTTTGCTTTTGTTATATTATCATTACAGGAAACAATATTTTTATTATCATCAATAATAATAGAATCCTTATTTTTATAAATTAAATGCAAATGTTCTAAATTAGAAGATGAAGATTCAGAATTTATATATAATCTTAATATGTTTACAAATTCAATATATTCTTTATCTATTAAAAATTGATTAACAGCTAAATCTACTTTTTTATCTATAATGTCTTTATATTCTTTTAATCTGAAATCTATAAAAGATTTAAAATATAAAGAATGATGATTTAACAAATGTTTAAATATTGAGTTATTGATTAAATCATACTTAGTATTAATAACATCATATTCTTTTAATAATTTTTGAGTGTTTTCTATTATGGATTTTATTTCAAGTTTATTAAAATAAAAATAGTTTAAATATATAGAATCTGTTATCAAATTATCTTCATAAAAAAGAATAGTAGCTTTAGTTAAGATATTAGAAATAGAATTAATAAAGGTAGTAGTGTTAATATCTTTATAATGTATTATAATATTAGAAAAGTGTTTAAAATCTTTAATGGAAATGTAAGTTTCCTTCATATTTAAGTTTTCAAAATTTTCGAGTAGATAATCTATAACTGTTTTATTATTTGTTTTTATACATATTGATTTCATAAAACAAAAAAGCCTCCTTGCATAAAATATTATCTACTGAAAAGTTTTAGATATACATTATTTTATTCAAAGAAGTTTTTAAGTGTTAAGAAAAAACATAGTATTTTAAGTTGTACATTCTAGTAAATAACTTAAAATACTATGTTAAATAAATTTAATAATAAATCATGTAATTAATATCAGGAAATATAGGATCTTTTGAAACTATGTCCTTTAAAAATTTAGAATCTATATTATCCTCTTTTAGTTCATAATATAGTTTAGTGAATCTTCCTACATGATCTTTAATTCTTTTCTTTGCATAATCAACCATTGTTCCATTAGTGATTATAAATAGCCAGTCACTGCTTTGTGCTAAAAGTAACTCTCGAGCACATTGATTTAAAGCAAGCAGCTTAGTTTTATCTTTTTCATTAGGAAATAAATGAGCAAGTTCAACCATTCTGTCTCCAGCTTTATGCAAATGTCTGTGAACATAGTCATTTGTTTGGTTAAGCCAAACACCATTATAACCATTAGCACCCCAACTAGAACGACAAGGAGTAGATTCTTGCATTTCTGGATATTTATCAATATACTCACCAGGAGTAATTAATGCAAAATTACAATCATCATAATATATTTTTTTAAATAAAGTATAAAGCCATAAAGGACCTTCATACCACCAATGACCATATAGTTCAGCGTCATATGGACATAAAATAACAGGTGGTTTATCCATATATTTAGCAATATCATTAATTTGAGCTTGTCTACAATCAAAGAAATGACCAGCTTGTTTTTCGATAGAATCTAAAGCCCATTGTGGGTTATAGTAATCTTTTTCACAATCTTTTCCTGTAATTCTGTAATACTTAATTCCTGTTGGAACTCTAACACCATTAGATGCTATATAAGGCTTAATATAATCATATGGGGCATCATAACCAATATCTCTATAAAACTCTCTATAATTGTAATCGCCAGGATATCCATTTATAGAACTCCAAACTTGTCGTGAAGATTCTAAATCTCTGCCAAAAGCGACAACACCATCTGGGGAAACTATAGGAGCAGCAGTTCCATAAATTGGTGTAGGATTTGCATATAATATACCGTGAGTTTCTGTTATTACATATTCTATACCAAATTCTCTTAAATATTTATCAGCCTCTGGAACATATCCACATTCAGGAAGCCAAATTCCACGAGGTTTTTTACCAAAATATTTTTCATAAGTTTGAACACCAACTGCAATTTGAGCCTTAATAGTTTTTTCATTAACAAATAATATTGGAAAGAAACCATGAGTAGCTCCACATGTAATAATTTCTAAAACACCAATATCTTGAAAATGTTTAAAACCAGATATTAAATTACAATTATAAATATCTTTAAAAACATGTAAATCATTAGAATATCTATCCAAATAATATTTAGATAAGCTATTTAATCTTTCATTATAATTAGTACGTTCTAATTCTTTATTACAAAGTTCAATATGGGTTTCTAAATATTTTATATATCTTTTTTGTAATAATTTGTTATCAAGCATAGAAAGAAGAGGAGGAGTCATTGACATTGTGATTCTAAAATCAACGTGTTCCTCCTCTAATTTTTTAAAATTTAATAAAAGTGGAATATATGTTTCCGAAATAGCTTCAAATAACCATTGTTCTTCTAAGTAGTCTTCACTCTCTGGATGATGAACAAAAGGTAAATGAGCATGTAATACAAAGCTAACATATCCGTTTATTTGTTTCATTAGTATCTCCTTAAAATCTAATTATTAACTCCAAGATGAAGTTGAAGATGATGGATTATTTATTCTTTTGCTATTAAATTCATCTAAATATAATTTTTTATAAAAATCGTATACACTATATAATTTATTAATTCCTATTAAACGTAAGCTACCAATATCTTTAGAAGAAACAGTATTTGTTTTTACATTTTTAAAATTAACTTTATTTGGTAATTGTTCTAATAAGATGTGATCGTTTGGAAATTCAATATCATTAGAAGATGAAATATAAATATAGTCAGAATTTATATTTGCTTCAAAAGAAATTGGCTTTCTTGCAAGTTCAACTTTATAATCACAATCAGCATCATTAACATTTATATACCAACTATTTGCAAAATCATCAATTTCAACTTCAAAATTATAATTTTTAGTTAAATTAAAAATTTTTAAAATAGGTTTTGTAACATTAAAGAAGTTCTCACCAAATTCATCTATAAAATTTTTTCTGTCTGCATCAGAAATATCCCAATAAACAAAAAGAATATTAGGAGTCTGATATAGTATTTTTACAATTGTCTCATTATATCTATAAGGTAAATCATAGTATTCTGCAATAACACTAGTTTCTAATTCTTTTTTCTTAGCAGTAGAAGAAACCTTTTTTGTAGTTTTCTTTTTGGCTACTGTAGAAGTACTTTTTTTAGTGGTTGCCTTAGCTGTAGTCTTAGTAGTTTTTTTAGTAGTCTTTTTTGCAGAAGCAGATTTACTAGTTGTAGTCTTACTTTTAGCAACTGAAGTGCTAGTTTTTTTTGTTACTTTTTCATTTTTTAATTCTTCTTTTTTTACATCTTTTGTAGTTCTTGGCATTAAACTAAAATCCTCCTTGGTAAAAATAAATAATATCCATTACATAATATACTAAAAATAGAATAAATACAAGAGAAAATACAATATTTTTAAAAGAAAAAATGTTTAAAAATATATTATAAAGTTTACAATTAAACTAGATTTTTTTATGTATTAGGTATATAATATGTTAAAACAAAAAGAAAGATAGATGATTATGGAAGATAAACATATAGTAATTGGCATTGAAGGACTAGTAGGAGCTGGTAAAACAAGTATATGTAGAGAACTGCTAAAAGAAAATAAACAAGCAGTTTTATTAAATGGAGGAAACCTATATAGAGCAATAGTGTACTGTTTACTAAAAGAAGAACCAAACATATTAAAATTAAGAAAAACAACTAAAAAAGTAGATATAAAAAAATATATGGATGACTTAAATGTAGAAATAAAAATAGAAAATAGAGAATCTATAATCTATATAGATGGAAAAAAAGCAAACGAAAAAGAATTACAATCAAAAGCATCATCATTAGCAGTTTCAATAGTAGGAGGAATTGCAGATAATACTAATTTATTTAAATATGCAGAAAATTTAATAAATGAATTAAAAAAAGAAAATGATGTAATAGTTTCAGGAAGGTCAATAATGAAAATCTATCCAGAAACAGATTATCATCTTTTTATAACAGCATCACTAGATGAACGTGTAAACAGAAAATGCATACAATATAAAGGAAAAGAAACCAAAAAAGAAGTAAGAAAAAACATAAAAATTAGAGATTTCTTGCAAAAAATAGCAGGATTTTATAAGATATATCCAAACACAATAAAAATAGATGTAACAGATTGCAAATCAGTAAAAGAATCAACACAAAAAGTGATGGAATATATTATCTAAGGAGGTAAAAATGTCTTATATCAATAAAAAATTAATAGAATTAAATAATTATTTAAAAAACAGAAAAGTAGCAATAATAGGTCTAGGTGTTAGCAATATACCATTATTAGATTACATGCATAATGTTGGGGCAAAAGTTACAGTTTTTGACAATAGAATAATTGAAGATATACCAAAAGATACAATGAAAAAAATAACAGATTATGCAATGGAATTTTCATTGGGACCAAATAATCTATCAAAGTTAGAAGGATTTGATATAATATTTAGATCACCAAGTTGTTTACCAACAGTACCGGAATTACAAAAAGAAGTAGAAAGAGGAACAATATTAACATCAGAAATAGAAATGCTTATGAAATTATGTCCAGGAAAAGTAATAGGAGTAACAGGAAGTGATGGAAAAACAACAACAACTACTTTGATATATGAAATTTTAAAAGCAAATGGTTATAATTGCTATTTAGGAGGAAATATAGGAACACCTTTATTTACAAAATTAAGTGAAATGACACCAGATGATATAATAGTATTAGAGTTAAGTAGTTTTCAACTAATGGGAATGGAAATAAGTCCATCAATATCAGTAATAACTAATATATCTCCAAATCATTTAAATGTACATAGTTCATATGAAGAATATATAGATGCCAAAAAAAATATATTCAAATACCAAGATAAAGATGGAATAATTGTTTTAAATTATGATAATGCAATAACAAAAGCAGCGGCAAAAGAAGCAAATGGAAAAGTAGTATTCTTTAGTAGTAAAACAAAATTGGAAGATGGAATTATATTAGATGGCGATATAATAAAAGAATGTAAAGACAAATTAAGAAGACATATATTAAGCACAAATACAGTAGCACTTAGAGGTGTTCACAATTACGAAAATATTTGTGCAGCAATAGCAGCAACATCATCACTGGTAAAAGTAGAAGATGCAGTAAAAGCAGTACAAGAATTCAAAGGAGTACAACATAGATTAGAATTTATAAGAGAACTAGATGGAGTAAAATGGTATAATGATTCTATAGGAACAAGTCCAACAAGAACAATAGCTGGATTACACTCATTTGATGAAAGGATAGTCTTAATTGCAGGTGGGTATGATAAGCACCTAGATTATACACCTATTGCTAAACCGATATTAGAAAAAGTAGATAGTTTAATATTAATAGGAGACACTGCACCAAAAATATTTGACGCAGTAAAAGAAGAAGCGGAAAAACAAGGAAAAGATATAAAAATATATATGTGTGACGAATTTAAAAATACAGTATTAGTTGCAAAAAAAGTTGCAAAACCAGGTCAAATAGTATTATTCTCACCAGCAAGTGCAAGCTTTGATTTATTTAGAAACTTTGAAGAAAGAGGTAATAAATTCAAAGAACTAGTAAACAACATATAAAATTAACAAAAACATACAAAACCTCATAATATATAAAAAATATATTAGGAG
>CAJKDR010000058.1 GCA_905198755.1 uncultured Clostridiaceae bacterium | reverse complement strand
AGAATTATACTAAAATAAGCCATCTTATGATGGCTTATTTAAATTTTCCAGAATTGAATTTACAACAACATTTAATACTTCTTCAACTTTCATATTATCTGTACAGACAATATCTTTGTTAATTTTTAAAGAATTAACAAAAAGATCTAAAAGAGAATTATATCTTTCTAAGAATTGCCGTGTAACAACATGTCCTTCGCCGCCTCTTCGTCTTAAAGATTCATCAACTGAAACTTTTAAAACTATGAGTAAATCTGGTAATACATCATCAAATAATTTTGATAAATAAATGATTCTATCATCAAAATCACCATTACAAGCATCAAGATTAATCCAAAACTTTTTATCTAAAGCGCCTCTATCGAATAAAATTATATCATAATTTTGATATGGAGCTTCAACAAGATTTTTTAGTGTTTCTAAATGCATCCAAAATTTTGCATCGAATTTTGATTTCCCATAAGAGTCTCTTGGAAATATGCTTTTTGATTTTTCGGCTGATTCAGGGTAAACTTTTACAGTATATCCTAAATTTAGCAATTTTTGTTCAACAAGGTCTATAGTTGTTGTTTTACCGGCTTCTGGAGTGCCAGTAAATTCTACTATAAAAGGCTTTTGCCGATTCATGGCTATAACCCCTCCTTAAAAATTTTATAGTAAACATAGTTTATCATAAAATTATGTTAATGTAAACTAAATATAAATAATATCTTGAAAAAATAAGTTAATATATTTATAATGTATACGAAGGGAGAGATTAAAATGAAAAAAGATAAAATAGAATATGCAATTTACTATGCGACAAAAGCACATAAAAATCAAAGAAGAAAAATAGAAGATATAGATATGATATTTCACCCATTTACATGTGGAATGTTACTTCAAAGAAATGGATGTGATGAGGACGTTGTTTGCGCCGGAATATTACATGATGTAGTAGAAGATACACCACATACATTTGAAGATATAGAAAGAGAATTTGGAAAAACAGTAAGAGATTATGTATATGATGCATCTGAACCAGATAAATCATTAGAATGGGAAGAAAGAAAAAAACATACAATAAATCAAATAAAAAATGCTCCACTAGGATCAAAGTTAATTGTGGCATGCGATAAAATAAGTAATTTGGAAGACTTGTATGAGTGCATAGAAAAATATGGAGAAGAGGAATCTTGGAGTCACCTAAAAAGAAATAAAGATTTACAAAAATGGTATTATACATCAGTATATGAAAGTTGTATAAATGGAGTAGATAAAGAACATCCAATATTTAAAAGATATAAAAAAATATTAGAAGACTTGTTTAATTATTAAAAGCGGAATTTATTCCGCTTTTTGAATATTTGAAGAAAAAATAAGACATTATATAATTAGAAAAGGAGTTTAACATGGCAATTGCAATATTGATTATTATAATGTGTGTAATAATAGTTTCACTTTTAATAGGAAATTATTTTTGTAATATAGCATTAAATCCAAAAGTATCAAAAAAGTACATATTAAGAACTTTTACAGAAAAAGATACAGAAGAAGAAAACAAAAACAAGATAGATGGAGAAGAATGGCTAAAAGAATTTGCTACAGAAATTGAAATATTATCTGAAGATGGTTTAAAACTACATGGTTATAAAGTAATAAATCCAATAAAAAAATCAAATATATGGGTTATTCTAGCACATGGTTATATGGGAAAGTCTTGTGAAATGGTTCAATACGCAAAGAAATTCATAGATTTTGGATATAATACTTTATTGGTAGATTTAAGAGCACATGGAAAAAGTCAAGGAAAATATATTGGAATGGGTTGGAAAGATAGAAAAGACATAATAAAATGGATTAATGAATTATGCAAAGAAGAAAAAGAGTGCCAAATAATACTTTATGGAGTATCAATGGGAGCAGCAACTATGATGATGACATTAGGAGAAAATCCGGCACAAAATGTAAAAATGTGTATAGAAGATTGTGGATATACATCAGTATATAGACAGTTTGAAATGATGTTAAAAGTTATAAAACCATATCTAGCTGAATATTTAATGATGTGTGCCAATATAGTTGCTAAATTTAAAATGGGTTATAATTTTTCAGTAGCATCTAGTATTAATCAAATAAAAAAATCAAATATACCAATATTATTCATACATGGTGATAAAGATAAATTTGTACCATATGAAATGTTAGACGAATTATATGAAGAAGCAAATTTACCTAAAGAAAAATTAGTAACAAAAAATGCTGGGCATGTAGAAAGTTCTAAAATAAATCCAGAATTATATTGGAAAACTGTTAAACAATTTATAAATAGAAATTTAGAATAATTAACTCTAAATAGTAAACAATATAAATATGGAAGAAGAACTAATTAATTCAATAAAAAATAATGAATTTATAATATACTTGCAACCAAAATTCAATACCATAGATGAAAAAATAGTAGGTGCCGAGGCACTTATAAGAAAAAATGTAGATGAAAAAATAATTATGCCAGATAAATTTGTACCATTGTATGAAAAGAAAGGAACTATTACAATTTTAGATACCTATGTATTAGAAGAAGTTTGCAAATTACAGAAAAAGTGGAAGGAAAAAAACTTTCCGCTTCTTTCTATTTCGGTAAATGAATCAAGACATCACTTAAAAAATAAAAATCATACAAAAGAGTTAAAAGAACTTGTAGAAAAATATAAAGTGAATCCAGAATTAATAGAACTAGAAATGACAGAAACAACAGTAGTTGAAGATATAAAATTAGCACGAAATGCAGCAAATTCTGTTAAAAAAATAGGATTTAAAGTATCTATGGATGACTTCGGAACAGGCTATTCAGCTTTTAATATTTTAAAAGATATAGAAATAGATATATTGAAAATTGACAAAACTTTTTTTGAAAATTTGACTGAAAACAAAAGAGCTCAAATAATAATAGAAACAATAGTAAATATGTGTAAAAAATTAAATATAAAAACAGTAGCAGAAGGAATAGAAACAAAAGAACAATTAGAATTCTTAAAGAAAATAAAGTGTGATATAGTTCAAGGATATTATTTTTCAAAGCCTATAACAGTAAAAGAATTTGAAAACAAATATTTAAAAAACAAATGTCAATAGGTTGTCAATGGGGACGGAGTTTTTTGACAAGCAACTAAAAAGCTTGAAATTTAAGTGATTTTATTTGCATACCACTATATTTACAATATACCCATAATGGTATATAATTCTTTAGGTGATAAATTTGTTTAAAGAATTTAATAAGTAAAGGAGAAAAAGTTATGAAAAAAATAATGTTAAATGTAGAAGGAATGGCATGTGAAGGATGTGAAAATAGAATAAAAAACTCTGTTGGAGCAATTGAGGGGATAAAAGAAGTAAAAGCTAGCCATATTAATGGAACAGTAGAAATTTTAGCAGAAGAGAATGTTAATGCTGAAATAATAAAAGAAAAAATAAATGATATTGGTTTTAAAGTAAAGGATTAATGATATGAAGAAAATTATTTTAAGTATTGAGGGAATGACATGTAGTGCTTGTTCGAATGGATTGGAAAAATATTTAAATAAACAAAAAGGAATAAAGAACGCAACAGTAAATCTAGTAATGGCAAATTCCTTAATAGAATATGATGAAAAAGTATCAGACATTAACGATTTAGAAAGATTTATAAAAGAAGCGGGATTTAAGAGTGCAGGGATATATACTGAAAATGATATATCCAAAAAAAGTAAAAATCAAAAAGTGCAATTAATAGTTTTTGCTATTTTAATAATAATGTTAATGTATATTTCTATGGGACAGATGATTGGTTTAAAAATACATAATGTAATTAATATGCATATAAATCCAATTGGATATAGTATTATATTGATGTTATTAACTATAGCATTTATTATATATGGTTTTGATATTATAAAAAGTGGTTATAAAAATTTGATACATAAATCACCTAATATGGACACATTAGTTTCTATAGGTGTTATTAGTAGTGTATTATATAGTTTATATAGTATGGTTAAAATTTTTCAAGGTAATCATATGTACTCAGAAAAATTATATTTTGAATCAGCAGCTATGATTATATTCTTTATTAAACTTGGAAGATACTTGGACGGTGTTAGTAAAGATAAAACAAAAGAAGCTATACAAAAGTTGGTACAAATTACTCCAAAGGATGCTGTTATAAAAGTTAATGGAACTGAAAAAAGAGTAACAATTGATCAAGTAAAAGAAAAAGATATTCTAATAAGTAAACCAGGAGAAAGAATATCAGTAGATGGAAAAGTAACATTTGGAAAAACACATGTAGATGAATCTTTTATTACAGGAGAAAGCAAACCAGTAACTAAAAAAGTAGGAGATACTGTTATTGCAGGAAGCATTAATTATGATGGTTATATAGAATATGAAGCTGAAAGAATTGGAAATAAATCAACTATATCAGAAATAATTAAATTAGTACTAGAAGCAACAAATACAAAAGCACCAATTGCAAAATTAGCGGATAAAGTTAGTGGCTATTTTGTACCAATAGTAATAATAATAGCATTTCTTACGGCTATGTTTTATTTATTAACAGGTAATGATTTTAGCGTGGTAATTAACACATTTGTTACTGTATTAGTTGTTGCATGCCCATGTAGTTTGGGACTAGCTACACCTCTTGCAATTGTGATAAGCGAAGGTGTATGTGCAAGTAGAGGAATACTAGTAAAAAAGAGTGAAGTTTTAGAAAATGCACAAAAAATTGATACGATTGTATTTGATAAAACTGGAACATTAACATATGGAAATTTGAAGATATCAAAAATATATAATTTTTCTAATTATACCGACAAGGAAATAATACAAATTGTTGGTAGTTTAGAAAAAGCATCAACACATCCAATTAGTAATGCTTTTAAAACATATATGCAAGAAAATAAAATAAATTATCTAGAGGCATGCAACTTTGAAGATATAAGTGGATATGGAATAAGAGGAAAAATAAGAAATGATGAGATTATTCTAGGAAATGCAAAAATACTATCAAAATATAATATTGAAAATATTCATAAGAAAGATGAAAAAGAACTTGCGAAAGATGGAAATACAATAGTATATGTAATAAAAAATAAAGAAGTAATATCTTTAATAGGAATAAATGATATAGTAAGAGAAAATGCAAAAGAAGTAATAGAAAATCTAAAAAAATATAAAATAGAGCCAATAATGTTAACAGGTGATAATGATGAAACAGCAAGAAAAATTGCCAGTATTATTGGAATAGAGAATGTGATTTCAAATGTAACACCAAATGAAAAAGTTAAGACAATAAAAACTTTAAAAGAAGAAGGAAAACTTGTAATGATGTGTGGAGACGGAATTAATGATAGTCCAGCATTGGCAAGTAGCAATATAGGTGTTAGTGTAAGCAGTGGAACAGACATTGCAATGGACTCAGCAGATGTTATACTAACTAAAAACAATTTAAAAAGTATAATAGAATTAATAAAAATAAGTAAAAAGACTATAAGAAACATAAAGCAAAATTTATTTTGGGCTTTTTTCTATAATACTTTAATGATACCAATAGCAATGGGATTATTTAGAAATTGGGGAATACTAATCAATCCAATGATAGCAAGTATAGCAATGGTAATAAGTAGTCTTACAGTAATTTTTAATGCATTAAGATTAAGAAAAGTAATAAATAATAAAATGTAAAAGCGGAGTTTACTCCGCTTTTTATTGTAACAAATCAACAATTAAATCAATAACATTTTCAGTCATAATATCATAATTTAATTCTTCATGTTTGTGATAAACTATTTCATGGCATAAATTATCAATTAAGTTTAAAGCTATGTGAACTTTTTCTAAAAGGTTTTCTTTATTAAAGTCATTTTCAATTAATAAGTTTGCTATTGTTTTTGTCATATAAATTTCATTTTTTTGAAAAAAATCTGCAATTTCTTTATCAGAATGAGTCATTGCAGTAATTTCCTCATGTGCTGCTTGAGATAGTTTATGTTTTTTTATAAATTTATCAATCATGTTTCTTAATAACTCTCTTAAATCAGATTTAGTAAATTTTTCATGTTCTATATTTAACATAGGGTAGAATATATCTTTTGAAAATTTTTGTATTCCTTCTATTAAAATGTCATGTTTATCTCTAAAATATTGATATACAATACCAGTAGAAACACCAGCTGACTTAGCTATTTCAGCTGTATTCGTATTGTAATAACCTTTCTCACATATAAGATTAAATCCCGCTTCAATAATCTTTTCTTTTGTTTCAATGGAACGCTTTTGAACGGGTTTCCTAATTTCATTTATACTCATAAAAATAATCTCCTAATAAATATTTATAA
>CAJKDR010000057.1 GCA_905198755.1 uncultured Clostridiaceae bacterium | reverse complement strand
AATCTTAGGCTTAATTTTATTATTCCAAAAATAAGTTTTACCGCTTCCCCACTCACCATTAAGCATTATTGCATAATCTGTATAATCTGATCTTATATAATCTAATATACTCTCTACCAAATCTTCCACTTATTCTCCTCCTTCTTACCTTTCCTTGCAAATCAGGGACACTTCTTCTTTTTCAATCCCTTTAATCTTTCGCTAAGGTTAATATTCCAATTTGTTTTACTTTTACCTTTTTCAATTCCTGAATACACGAATTTACAGTTGCTCCTGTTGTATAAATATCATCAAATAGTAGAATTCTTTTATTAGTTATTTTCTCTATTTTTTCTAATTTATATACATTTTTTGCATTTTCCTTTCTCATTTTTCCATTTAAAGTACTTTGAGGTTTATTGTTTCTAATCTTAATCAAAATATCTTTATAGCACTTTATATTTGCCATTTTGGATAATTCTTGCGCAATTAACTCACTTTGATTATAACCTCTTTCCTTCATTCTTTTCTTGTGTATCGGGACTGGAATTATTATATCATAACTTTCTATAAAATCAAAAATTTTTTTGTTTTTCACAATAAATTTACAAAAAAAGTTCTAGTATTAAACTAGAACTTTTGCTCTTATCATGAATTTTGTTTACTAAAACTCTTTATGATTCTATTTAAATATGATTCACTATATATAGTACATTCAGAAAAATCAGATATACTTATTGGATTAGTATCAGTACAAATTCTAAAATTAACAAAATTACTTACATCATCTGATACATACCATTTGTACTTTTCAATTGTTCTCCCCGCTCCACTTTCTATAGCATTTTTTCCTGTATCATTTAATGCAAACCAGTATGATTTATCATTAAGAGAAATCTTTAATATATCCTTTGCATTTGGTTCATTCATTGATACAATTCCTATACCTGTCATTCCTTTTGAAGCTACTATTAAATATCCGTGGTGCATCATCATTATATATTATTATTTTACTTTCTTCTTCAGTAAATTCATACCAATTATCTGCCAATGGTTCATTTTCTGGATCATAGTTAGAAACTTTTCCATCTTTAGTTATTTTATACATTCTATTTCCATTTTCACTTTCAAATGTTACTACCCATCCCTTTGTTGCATTTCCAGTTACAGAAGAAGCATCTTCTACTGTAAGTATAGCATCATCATCCACCATTTTTAAATTTTTATATGCCAAATATCCTTCTCTTACTTTTTCTTTTTCTTGCTCCTCTGTGAATTGGTTAGTTGCATTTTGAGTTTCTTCAATTAATCCTCCACTTGTAGCAATTTTCACAGTGACTCCTGCTAATATTATCATTATTATTATTGTGATTACTAGTGCTACCAAGGTGATTCCTTTTTGGGTATTTAATTTCTCTTTCATTTGTTTAATTCTCCTTTTATGTTACATATCTATATTATAATAAAAAGATACAATTTTGTAAACAAAAAATTGTATCTTTTATATTGATTTCATTTAAAAACTTTTTAACATTCTATCTACTAAATCAGGCATATTATCTATTATCATTGTAAAATCATCTTTGCTTACAGGTGACTCTCCTGTATATTTTTGTGCATTTGTAAAGCCACTACTATCTTCTGTGTAATACCATGTATATTGTTCCACTTTTTCATTTCCTATTTTTGAATTTGATGAAATTGTAAATAAATATACCTTATAAGGATCTGGCATTATCATAAAGAATTCTCCATCTGCTGACTTTCTTGAACTTGATGCATTCATATATGCAATCCATTTTCCATCATCTGAAGTTGCAATTGTTTGTACATCCGCATAATCTGTTGTAGGTGTTTGTTTATTCAAAGAACTTTTTTCTTCATCGCTTAATTTCCACCATGCATTTGAAATATTAGTAACATTGCCTATGAATGATAATTGATATTTTCTTTCTTTACCATTATAGTTTCCAAAATCTATAGTCCAACTCGTCTCATTTCTTGTAACTTTTGCTCCATCTACTGTTAATTCTTCTCCTATCAATTCTATATCATCTATACCAGAAGAAGATATTGTCATTCTATATACATGATTGTTATATACAAAATTAGCATATGTTTTATTATCTTTTTCTTCTAAATTTGATTCAAACACTTTAATTGATATATTTTTATCTTTATTAATAAAAATAATTATTCCCTCATTACTATGGTCTTCTTCAACATTTTCATTATTAACAAATGCTTCTTTTAAAATTTCCAGGTCACTTATTGTTTTATTGTTATCATAACTTTGCATTTTATAATTTGCATATCCTAATTGTATTGCTTCTTTATCCGCTTCTATTGTATGTG
This sequence comes from uncultured Clostridiaceae bacterium, assembly GCA_905198755.1. Lineage (GTDB taxonomy): Bacteria > Bacillota > Clostridia > TANB77 > CAG-508 > HGM13634. The sequence continues at coordinate 4,183 of CAJKDR010000057.1, read as the reverse complement.
TATCTGTTGCTTTTGATGCTTTTGTTATTAATCCTCCATCTAATGCTATTTTTATACTTACCATTGCTAGAATTAGTAGCACAATTATTGTTATTACTAGTGCTACCAATGTAATTCCTTTTTGGGTATTTATTTTTGATTTCATTTTATATTTTTCCTCCTTTTTTTGTGTATTATACTTTTAAATAAGGTATTTGTAAATATCTTATTTATATTTTTTTCGTGTATTAAAATTTTATATGAAATTTATATTTGTTATCGTTTGGAGGTTCAAATGATTGTTTTTAATATAGAAGAACTTTTAAGAAAAAAACATAAGTCTAAGTATTGGCTTTGTCAAAATATGAATATTACTTCCCGTAATTTAAATAGAGTTATTTATGGTGAAACTTCTTCTATTTCTTTTAAATATTTAGAAGATTTTTGCAAATACCTAGATTGTTCTCTTGAGGACTTAATTAAATTTGAGAATGATGCCTGAAAACCGAAATAAATGATTTATTTCGGTTTTATAGTTTTATAATTTATTTACAAAATCTATGTTTTCCTATTTTTACTGTCATTGGTCTCGACCATATCCATTTGTTTGTTGCTGTGCTTGGATTAAAATAGTATATTGCTCCATATGATGGATCCCATCCGTTTATTGCATCTTGTGCTGCTTTTTTTGCTGTTTCGTTTGGTGTCATATTTATTTGTCCATCACTTACTACATCAAATGCTCCTGATTGATATATAACTCCTGATACTGTATTGGGAAATGAAGAGCTTTTTACTCTATTTAATACAACTGCAGCTACCGCTACTTGTCCTGAATATGGTTCTCCTCTTGCTTCTCCATATACCAATCTGCTTAATAAATTCAAATTTGTTGAATTTGAACTACTGCTACTACTATTTGATGAGTTATATATTCCCATTGCATTTAAAGTTTTTGTTCCTGCTATTCCATCTACTGTTAATCCATTTTTCTTTTGAAATAATTTTACCGCACTTAGGGTTCCGCTTCCATATATTCCATCTACATTTCCTTTATAATATCCCCATCTTTTTAATTTTGTCTGTATTTGTGTTACTTCGCTTCCTCTAGAACCATACTTTGATAGTCCTAATACTATATTGTTTTCTAAAAACATATTATATAAAATAAGAAGTATTATAAATATGATTAATAATGTAAAAGCTATTTTATTTCTTTTATTTTTAAATTCCATAAAAAAATCACCTTTGTAAAAATTTAGTTTTATCTTATTTTTTACAAAAGTGATAATTTTATACAAATTTTTAGAATAATCCCTCTATTTCTCCATTGCTATTTATATCTATGTTCTCTGCTGCTGGTACTTTTGGTAGTCCTGGCATTGTAAATATTTTTCCTGTAATTATTACTATAAATTCTGCTCCTGCATTTAATATTACATCTTGCACATGTATTTTAAATGGTTCTGAACATTCTAAGTTTTTACTGTCATCTGAAAATGAATATTGTGTTTTTGCTATACATATTGGCATTTTATCATATCCATTATCTTTTATGAATTTTATCTTTTCTAATGCCTCTGAACTTATTTCTATTCCTTCTGCACCATATATTTCTTCAGATATTTTTTCTATTTTTTCTTCTATTGAACTATTTAAATTGTATGTGTAATTTAGTTTTGTTTCTTTTTCACATAGATTTACTACTTTTTCTGCTAAATCTATAGCTCCTTTTCCTCCATGCTCCCAACTTTCAACTAAACTCATTTCTACATTATTTTCTTCTAGTTTGTTTCTTAAAAATTCTATTTCTTTTTCTGAGTCATCTACATATTTATTTATTGCTACTATTACATTTAATCCGAATTTATTCTTTAGATTTTCTATATGCTTAAATAGATTTTTAGTTCCCTTTTCTAATGCTTCTATATTTTCTTGCTTTATTTCTTCTTTTGAAACTCCACCATGATATTTTAATGCTTTCATCGTCGCTATGCATACTACTGCATCTGGTTTAATTTGAGCTGTTCTACATTTAATATTTATGAATTTTTCTGCTCCTAAGTCTGCTCCAAATCCAGCCTCTGTAATTGTATAATCAGCTAATTTCATTCCTAATTTTAATGCAGTAATATAATCATTAGCGTTAAATAAATCTCTATATATTGTTGCATCTTCTGGACATTCAGTTAAATCATATACTTCATATATCGTATTTTTTTCTTCATCTAATAGCTCTTGGCTTCTTAATCCCCAATCAATTTCATCTTCTTTTATAAAAAATACTTTCTCTTTTTCCTTAGGAAGTTCTACCTGTCTTCTTGAAAGGTTCGGCAGCTTATGAAAATAATCTTCTCTATCCATTAAATCTCCAAACATATTTTCCTGATAATGTCCTGTCATTACTTTTCTTTTATCCATAATTTTAATTTCCTTTCATATAATCTTAATTTATGTATTGTATTTTTTAACTGCTTTTTATTTAAGCAATAAAACTTAATGCTCTTGTATCTACAACTAAATCAGTTTCTTTTAATTCACCAATAATACTAATATTATGTACATTCTTTATTCTTGTTATAGCTGTATATAATTGTCCTGCCGCAAAAAAGCCAGGAACAATATTTACTTTCTCTAATGTTAATCCTTGTGCTTTATTTACAGTAATAGCATATGCTATAGCTATTGGTAACTGATATAATACTTCATCAGTTTCTTCATTTATCTTAAATTCAGTATATTTTACAGTAACCTCTTTTCCTGTATTATCTAACTTTACTTTAATCTTATCCTTATAAAGCTTTGTTATTACTCCTAAACTACCATTCTTATATTTCTTTGTATTAATAAGAGTCATTATTTTCATACCTACTGCTAATTCTAAACTAAGTTTTACTGGTAATTTTCTTCCTTCTGTTACTCCAAAACATATAGCATTATATGTCTTTTTATCTGTGAATTTATCTGTATACATTTTATTATAAACATCAACCTGTTTATTATTAGCACAAAGATATATTCCATCTTCTATAGCAGTATGTTTTAAGTTATTATTTAACCATTTTAATCCTGATATAGCTCCAAATTTAATCTCATCACATATATTAATAAATTCTTTCTGTAATTCATCGCAATCATCATTATTATGTCTATGATTATTTCTTAATACTATTGTATGAATATCTAAACTATCCCATAAAGGACTATCAAAACAGAAATATTTATCTTCACTTCCCTTGTAATAAATATCCATTACAGTTTTATCTTCTTTTGTAACAACAGGGGAAATCTGTCCAAAATCTCCTGCTAATATTAACTGTATTTTATTACCTGTTAATTTTTGAGCATTATTAATAATTCGTACTAACTGATTAAATACATCTTTTCTTACCATACCTATTTCATCAATGATAATTCTATCTACATTTAATAAAATCTTAGGTATCCTAATATGTTCATCTTGTCTTTGTACGAATGTATATAACTCAAATATTGAATGTATTGTATGAGCTGTTGTATATGTAATATTAGAAGCAGCTACTCCTGTTGGAGCTACTACTAATGTCTTTTTTCTTTCTTCTTCTGTTAATCTCTGTAATAAACTATTAATACAATAACTTTTACCTGTACCAGCTTTACCTTTTAAACAGTAATTAACTGTAGGATTATTTAATATTGTTTCAATAGCTATCTCCTGTTCATTAATATTACTTTCTGACCCTGCATTTTTAGACGTTTCATATAATCTCTTACAGTCTTCATTTAAAAATACTATATTATCTTCTTTATCTTTTTTAGACTTTACCTTAAAAACTTCTTTTTCTAGTTTAGTCACTTTCGGCACCCCAAACGAATGTTTGGCATACTTCTTATTTTCATTAAACTCTATATCTTCTAAAGAAATATTTCTTTCTTTTATTCCTAATCTCTCTATAGTTCTTTTAACTGTAGATGCACTACATTTATATTCTTTAGAAAGGCTATTAACTATTTTTTTATAACCTAATCCAGATAAATATAATCTAGCTACTTCTTTATCTCTAAGAGTATCTAACTTTTTATTTTCTTCTATTTTTTCTTTTCTTCTTTGTTTTTTCTTTACCTATTATACATTATTATTTGGTATTAAATCAAGATTAACTTTTATAAAATACTTGCACAAAATTACCTTTTAGTGTAATATAATAAAGTAAAATTGAAAGAT
>CAJKDR010000056.1 GCA_905198755.1 uncultured Clostridiaceae bacterium | reverse complement strand
TATCTAATTCTTCAAATCTTTCAGTTCCAGATTCTGTTTCTGGCATATCTTCCAGTCTATCAAGTAAATTTACATCTGTATCTTTTTTACGCATTACCCAATCCACTATGTCACTTTCTATTGCATCTAGTTGGTATGTTGATTCTTTATTAATAGATATATAATAATCATATTCTCTTTTTTCTTTTCCATATTTAATCTTTTCTAATATTGAATCTTCTTTTTGTGAGTGTTGTTCTATTCTTAAAATTAAATATTTTTTATTAATTAAATCCAATATTACTGCGATTATATCTCTTGGCAATACATTTCTATTTCCTTGTAAACATCCTGCAATTAATGGATTATATTTTTCAAACATTTCTTCATCATTGCTTCCAACTGTATACTTTTTGTCTTTCTCAAATATAAGCATTAATATCAGCCAGTATACTAACAAAACTATAGCCAATATCAATAATTTATTATTAAACTCATACTTTTTATTTATTTCCTTATATATTGCTTTTTCTTCTTGCATTATAGAATCTAGAGCTGTTTTATTACTAACTTTACTACTATTTGATATATTAGATTTATCAAATAATATTCTTCCCGCAACATAATTTCCTTTTCCAACATTTTCTACATATAAATTTATATTATTTTTATCTTGTATTGTTACTACTCCATTATTAGGTCCATGCGCAAATGCATATAAACTTTCTCTACTGGAATTATTAGGTAAATTTATGTTTATATTAAGTTTCTTTATTGGTTTATCCCAATCTCCACCAATGAAGTTATAATATATTTCTCCTATATCATTATGTTTTACTGCAAGATTATTTAGCGTGTAAGATATATTAAAAGTTTTTTTAGTATATGTTGTTGGTGAATATATTTTTATTTTATCCACATTATTAGTATTGTTTTTTTCTATTGTGTATACTCCACTTTCTCCATTTGTTGCAGAATAAGTTTGTTTATAACTTTTATTTTCTACATATACACTGTCTATTCTATATGTACTAGCATTATAATAACTATCATTTACTAATGATGTTTGCTTACGTATTTCGTCATATTTATTATCATTAACACCATATGGTATTGTAATATAAATACCATTAAAAGATCCATTAAAGTTGTATGTTAACTCTTCATTTATTTTTACACTACCATTTTTTTGAACTACAACATCCATGTTTATTTCATCTATAGAATATGAACCACTACTTGCTTCTACCTTTGATGATAATAATATGATAGTTACAAAAGCTAATAATATCAATAATATTTTATTTCTTTTCATTTGTTTATCCTCCATTTTATTTATAATATTTATAACATAACTACAAAAAAAAATAAATAAAATATTGCAACATTTTATATTTTAGTATAATATAATGAGACAAAGGCAAATTAATGGAAAGGAGAATATTGTTCAAGCGCCAGGGGCTAATGTGGCCTAACGAGGATAGAACTTATCGAAAATTTCGGCGGATAGTTCTATGGCATATCTACTGTCATCAGATAATATACAAAAATTAATAGTAATATTAAAACAAAAGTATTATCATGTAGACTAGCCTTTAGTATATTAATAATGGAGGTTTAATTAAATATGTGCGGAATAGTAGGATATATAGGAACTCAAAAAGCCGTTCCTATATTATTAGACGGATTAAAAAAATTAGAATACAGAGGATATGACTCTGCTGGAATTTCTATAATAGAAAATTCTAAAATTACAATCACAAAAGATAAAGGAAGGGTAAAAAACTTAAGTGAATTACTTAAAGATTCAAACTCAACTTCAACAATTGGTATAGCTCATACTAGATGGGCTACTCATGGAAAACCAAGTAAAACAAATTCTCATCCACATACTGATAACACAAATAAATTCAGTGTTGTTCATAATGGTATTATTGAAAATTACACTGATATAAAAAAATTCTTAATGGACAATGGATATAAATTTATATCTGAAACAGATACAGAGGTTATACCAAATCTAATTAGTTATTACTATGCTTCTGGAAATGACTTTTTAAAATCTGTTAACCTAGCTTGTAATGATTTAGAAGGAAGCTATGCTATTGAAGTTTTATGTGAGGATTTTCCAGATAAAATTATAGTAGCAAAAAAAGATAGCCCATTAGTAATTGGTACTTCAAAAGACAGTAACTACATTGCATCAGATATCCCTGCAGTATTATCTTATACAAAAGATTTTTATCTTTTAGAAGATGGTGATATTGTGGAAATCTATGCAAATAAATTAAATTTTTATGATAAAGATTTAAATCCTATAAAAAAGAAAATAGAAAAAATCTCTTGGGATGCTTCAGCAATAGAAAAAAATGGATATGACGATTTCATGTTAAAAGAGATAAATGAACAAGTAGTATCTATTAGAGAAACTATAGGATTTAAACTAAACAAAGAAAATATAGAATTAGATAATATATCTCTTTCAAAAGATTTCTTATCTAATATTAATAAAATTTTTATAGTAGCTTGTGGTACAGCTATGCATGCCGGATTAGCTGTAAAATCTATATTTGAAAATCTATGCCAAATTCCTGTAGAGGTAGATATGGCTTCTGAATTCAGATATAGAAACCCTTTGGTAAATGAACACACATTAGCAATTTTCATTAGTCAATCTGGTGAAACTGCAGATACAATTCAAGCTTTAAAATTGGCAAAAGAAAAAGGTGCTACTACATTAGCTCTTTCAAATGTCATTGGAAGTTCTATAACGCGTGAAGCAGATTTGTATATATATACACATGCTGGGCCAGAAATTGCTGTTGCTTCTACAAAAGCGTATACTGCACAAGTTGTTTTGTTAAATATAATTGCTTTATATATTGCACAAACATTAGAAACTGTCGATAATGATACTATCGAAGAAATAAAAAAACAAATACTATTATTACCTTCAAAAGTAGAAGAAACTTTAAAAGATAATATTATTATAAAAAAACTTGCTGATGATATATATGATGTAAAAGATACTTTCTTTATTGGTAGAGGTATTGATTATCCTGTTGCAATGGAAGGCTCTTTAAAATTAAAAGAAATATCTTATATACATTCAGAAGCTTATGCTGGTGGTGAACTAAAACATGGTCCAATAGCTTTAGTAGAAAATAATTTTCCTGTAATAGGAATTATGACAGATAAAAAATTACTAGAAAAATCCGAAAGTAATTTACAAGAAGTAATTTCAAGAGGAGCCAAAACAATTGTTATTACTAACCAAAAAATAGATAAAAAATTTGACTATGTAATAGAAATTCCTGAAATAAATAAATATTTAAGTCCTATTCTTTCAGTAATACCTCTTCAATTATTATCATATTACATCTCAAAGAAAAAAGGATTAGATGTTGATAAACCAAGAAATTTGGCAAAATCAGTAACAGTAGAATAAAGATTTGAAAGACACGGAAATATTTCCGTGCCTTTCTTTTTTAATTTTATAATATTTGTGCTGCTTGTTTTGCAAGTTCGCTACGTACGCTTTCATCATCATATAACGAAACTTGTGCACATAACGGATTGCCTTTCATCTTCTCTGATAAATAAACTAATCCATTGTTTCTTTCTGTAAGGTTTGGATTATCTATTTGGGTTGGATCTCCCAAAAAGATAAATTTACTACCTTCAGCCGCTCTTGTAACAATAGATTTTATTACATCTGGTTCAATGTTTTGCGTTTCATCTATAATGAAATACGTATCAACGATTGACCTTCCACGTAAAAAACCAATTGCTTGTATCTGAACAATACCTCTTTCAAAATAATACTCTCCATTTTCTTCTTCTGGCTTTTTACCAAACTCTGTTTTTTTAGAATTTAGCTTTCGCTTATCGGAAGTTAAAATAGATAAATTATCTTTAATACCTGCAAGATATGGAGACAATTTTTCTTCAATATCGCCAGGTAAGAATCCATACTGTTCACTCGCTGTTACAGAACGTGTTACAAGAATTCTAGAATATTTTTCATTTTCCATAGTTTCTTGTAAACCCGCTGCTAGAGTACAAAAAGTTTTACCTGTACCTGCACTACCTTTTATTACCACTAATGGGCAATCTTCTCTAAGTAATGCCTCAAGCATAAACTTTTGTCCTACATTTTTAGGAGTAATACCATAAGGGTATACTTTTTGATTGTTAAATTTTACTAACTTGCCATTTTTATAAATAGCTAATGCAGATTTATTTTCTGGATTGATCACAAAAAATTTATTTTCAACAAACTCTATTTTTTCATAATCAAAAATATCTTCTGCATTAATAAAACCATTTGCATAAAAAGCATCCACTACATCATCTCTTGTATACACAGTTTCTCTACCAGTATATTGCTGAGATAATTTTGGGAATACTTCATCTTTAAAAGATTCTGCCTTAATTCCTATTGACTTTGCTTTAAGCTGTAAGCTTAAATTGTTAGTAACAAGAATTACTGGCCTTTTTTCTTTTTCGATGATTCCTTTACAAGTTTGTAAAGTTCTTTTTTCTGCATTTGTTAACCCTTCCAAATCGATTGGAATATCAGAATAGTTTTTAATTACTCTAATGTAACTTCCATTATTCTGCTTCGCTCCTGCTTCTGACATTAATTCATCAATTGGAAACGAGTTTAGATATTCCAAAAAATCTCTGGCTATCCTCCCCTTTTCAAAAGATTCTTTCTTTATTTTACGCAACTCGTCTACAACCACCATTGGAACAACAATTGTATTGTCATCACCAAATTTTTGTGTTATCCCCCGTGAGGATAATAAGGCGTGTGTGCGTAGCACAAAAACTTTGGACATAAATAGTCCTCCTCATAAAATTATTTTGTAAATGTTTTAATGATGATAGCATCATCATTAACGTAAACAGTTTACGTTAATATTTTATCACATTCTTCGACTTTTTTCAACAAAAAAATGAGAGAAGTAAAACTTCTCCCATTTCTGATTATGTTTCCCAATGGTACTTATGGTTATCGTTAAGAATTCCTTCCTCAAGAATACATTTTTTATAATCTTTTTTGTTATTTAAAAGATCATATATTATTCCTTCAAAAATGTATGAAACTTGAGAATTTAATTCTCTTGCTCCAGTAGGATACATTTTCGCTTTTTTAGCTATGTTTAAGAACAAATCTTTAGGATATTCTAATTCGATACCTGCTGCTTTAAAAATAGCCTCATATTTCTTAAAAATTGATCCTCTTGAAGTTTCCAATATTTTAGCTAAATTATTTTCATCTAAATTATTGGTTTCATATATGTTGGTAATTCTGCCGATAAATTCAGTTGGCATTCCGTATTCGATTAAATCTTCTTTTGTAAAAGATTTTAAGCTATTGTTGTTTATAACTATAGCTTTTTCTTCTATAGAAGAAAAACCAATACAACTGCTTTTATTTAACCTTTTTTTCCTTATCTTGTCAATTCCCTCAAAAGCTCCTCCAAATATGAAAATTAAATTTGATGTATCAAACAAAAAGTAAGCTTTACTTTCGTTTTGATCTATATAAAAATTTGGATTTACAATTTTTATAGTTGTACCTTCCATAATTTTTAATAAACTTTTTAACACATCTCCTTTACTTATATCACTATAATTCATATTTCCATTTTGGTTGGCTTTTTTATCGATTTCATCTACAAATACAATTCCTCTTTGTGCCATATTAATATTATTATTTGCAGCACTCATTATATCGTAAATCATCTCATCAACTGATGATCCAACAAACCCTTCTTGTGTGAATTTTGTTGCATCTTCTATAACAAGTGGAAAATTAAGGTTATTAGCAATTTGCCTTACAATTTCGGTTTTACCAGTACCACTTTTCCCTACAATAAGAATATTATTCTTAATATTAGGAAAACAAATACCTTCATAAATTTTTGTACAAATTGATTTAACAATTTGTTCTTGTCCAATTACAGTTTCATTAACTGTACTCTCTAAATCACATAGAGTTGGCAATTTTATGACGGATTTTTCTGAAAGTTCTTCTTGTTTAGGTTGTATTTCAACATTTTTATTTAACTCTGTTGAAACTTTAACCTTTAATTTTTTAACTTTCCGGGTCTTTTTTTTCATAATCAAATTCCTCCTAAAAAAGAATATGTAAATATTATACTATAATATTTACATAAAATCAATAAAGATGTAACCTTTTGTCCACTTCTTTTAACCAATTAATAATTTAATCATAATAACTAGTATTGTCCCTGGAACACCTAATATTCCAACTATAATTGAAGTTAAAATGTTTAATCCTATATGAAAATTCCAAAATCTACCGATTAAATTAACAATAAAAATTATTATTCCACCAACTACTGAATTTAAAATAAACTTTAATATTGTTTTTAATGGTAGTATGAAAATTTTTCCTACTATAAATATAAAAAAAATGCATGCAATAAAAGCAATAATACTATTATAATCCAAGTAAATCACCTGTCCTTAAGATAATATTATTAAGCATCTTTTTAATTTATTCATATAATTATATAACATTATCTATTTGAATATTTCTCAATTCCATTTGTTTTAATCTATCAATTGTTATTCCATTTGCCT
>CAJKDR010000055.1 GCA_905198755.1 uncultured Clostridiaceae bacterium | reverse complement strand
TATTTATTATAACTCTCATTCTAAAAAGCTAGATAGATTTATAAATAACTACTTTTCTATTCCACAAGGCTTTTCTTTTAGAACAATATCTGGTATTAAAGGATCTACAGAAAAAGATTTAATCAAATTCTTTAAGTCTGCTCCAGATTATGATGTTGAACCAGATTATAGTTCTAGTAATGACAATATTTATGGAATTTTATATGTTACATTGTTTCAATTTGTACTTAATAATAAATATCTTATAAAAAAATGTAAGAATTGTGGTAAATACTTTATAACAGATAATGCACGCATTAATTACTGTAATAATTTATACAAAGGAAAACAAACTTGTAGAGATATCGGAAACCAAATTGCTCAAAGAATTAAACAAGAAAATGAGATTGTTTATGGTAAATATCGTAAGATTTATGCAAAAAAAGCAATGCTAGTAAACCGTAATCCTGATATAGAAGTTTATAAGATTGATTATGAAAATTGGAAAAAGCAAGCTAAGGAATTTATGGATGCCATTAGATCTGAAAAGAAAACTTATAAAGAATTTGATAAATGGTTGGAAGAAAACAAATAAAGGAAAAGTTTATTGCTTTTCCTTATTTATATAATCATTTCATAATCTATAATATCTCTTATATCATTTTCAAGTAAATAGTCATCAGAAATATATTCACCCCATTCACAATCACATGATATTAATTGACGCCCACATATAGGACACATTTCCCAGTTACATCCATCTAGATGAATTTCTCCTTTTTTAGCTCCACAATCGCCACAGTACTTGCAATCAATTGAACAATATGAATCATTCGTATTGAACTTATAATTATAAAATTTGTCTTCATCTCCATATTTTATTCTCTTATATGCATTATTATCTTTTGTAAGTATATACGAATAGTATTGATTTTCCTCAATATCCTCTTTAAACTGTTTTAATTGTTTTTTAGTAAACTCAATTCCTCTAAAAACCTCAAAATCCTTTGCATTATGTAAAATATTCTCAATAACATATTTATATTCTTCATTTTGATATTTATGGTGAAAAATTCTATAGTGTAATTTTATATAAAGCTCAAATAACTTACAATATTTTCTTTTTATTTCAATCGAATTAGCATTTACTTTAAAATGAATAAAATTATTTCATATATTACCACAAGTAATCAATAAATCAGTTTCATTTTGTGAAAACAATTTTGGCTTTAAATTTTGCAATCTTGCTATCGATTTCGAATATGTTATAGTTTTTGCTTTATCGCTAATTTTCTCATCAATATTTTCATAAATCAAACTTTCGTTAATTCTAAACAGAGCTTCTTTTAATAGTAATTCAATTGCTTGAACCAATAATATAAATGTTGTTTTCCACTTTCTTTTTTCTTCTATAGAATTTCTATCTTCATCATGGCTTTCACCATATCCTATCTTTTTATAATAGTATAATGTTTCTTTAATATAATCATATGAATTCTCTATTAAATTTAATTCAAAATTCATCTTATATTTTCTCGCTTTCTTTTAAACCCTTATTGGAACATCAATTTTTCCTTTAGCTATACATACATCATTTTTTATTATATATGCTTCAACATAATGGTCACCATCAAATTTAGAATATTCAGTATGTGTATAACTATTTGTTTCTAAAATTTGTCCCCTAATATCGTTTTTTTGTTTAGCTAAATCTCCTTCGTTTTTTACTTTCCAAAGAATTTTATCTATACCATAATTCATAATTTCTGCTTTATTTACTATGTAAAATTCTAATTTTTTATCCCTCTTTAGAAACACATGATTTGTTATCATATCCCTTAAACTAGCTGGGCGGAATCCATCTTGTGTTACTATACAATCCAATTTTAAATTTAATACTACATCAACAGGATATTCATCTTCAATAAATTCTTCTGTATGATCATAAGCGTATTGTTCTTTTCCTTCTTCCTCATTTTGTGCTTTAGGAAATTCTTTTCCAAAAAGATTTCTTAATTCTTTATTTAAATTTTTAGAATCCTCATTTAAATCTTTAATTTTGTTATAAGCTTTTGTGGCTTTTTTTACGAATTTTCCTCCATCATCATTATATATTTTTTGATTACTTCCTATTGCAAACCAATAACTCTGATCTTTATCTTCATTCTTTAAAAACTCAAAAATATCTTTAACTAGATTTAAATAATTTTCATATCCACAATTTTGATATTCCTTCTTCTTTTCAAGGAAATTATTAGTTAAAGTGTCAATTAATAAGCCTTTAAATTTAAATCCTTTTTTGTTTTTCCATGATCTAAGCATATGACATATATTTGTAAAATTTCCATTTGTGTCATCATCTTTTTTCTTACATTCGTCTATTTCTGGAATTGGATTTGTAATCTTCCAGCTTCCTCCATCATTTGTATCTGGATATTTAAATGAATCATCATTTTGCTTAAATCCTGGAACTAATTCTACTGTGTATTTTGTAAAGTTTATTACTACAACTTGTCCATCACCTTTTAAGTCTGTATTAGGATATTTTTCTTTCAATACATTTTTTACTTCTTGTAATAATTGAGATTGTTTATTTCCATCATTATCATTTATTCTATCATAAACACTCTTAGGTAGATTAAAAAGTATGTCCAAATCACTTGTATTTTTTATTGCTGTAGTTCTACCAACTGAACCTACAATATACATATTAGATTCGTCATCATCTATGTCATAATAATGTTTATTTAGTTTTTTTGTAATGCCTTTTACTGTTGTTTTCATATCTTCAAAATTATCTAGTTTTATGTTGTTACAGAAATCACAAAAATCATCTTTAATCATTTATTTTCCCTTTCTAAGCTCTACAGGTAACTGGCTATCTATTTCTTCATCTGAAAATGTATTATCTTTTTGTATTTTTAAAGCTTTTGATGCTTTTTTTACAGCTCTATCACATGTAGATAAGCTTTTCTTGCATATATTATGATATTTTAATAATATCTCATCTCTCTTCTTAGTAGCTTCATCCAATTCTATCTTATTTAATTTTATATCTGATAATACACAAATGGTTTCATTTTTTAATTGTAAAAATTCTAATGCGCTTAATTTATGACTATCTCTTGATTCTTTTAAATTATATGTTTTATAAAAAGTATTTATAAATAGACATATAGCTGAAAAAACAGTGGTAATTATCTTTAAAGCAAATTCATCAATAAAAAAGCAAGTTAATAATCCTGATGTAGTAATTGCTGAAGATAATATCTTGCAAAATTCTAAAACATTAAACCAAAAAGAATTAATATCACTATGTTTTTCATGAATTTTATGGTTCCATACTATTGATGCAAAAATTTGTCTTATCTCTGATTCTATTATATTCATGTAAATTCCTCCTATATATTTGTCGTATTATATCATATTTTCTGTAAATAATCCAGTATTTTCAAAGGATTTTAGCTTTCAAATTTTCGACATTTTTTTACATTTTATTACATTTATAAATTTTTTAAGTTTATTTTTGAAATCTATTGCAATTTGTTAACTATTATTGTACAATATCTTTGTTAACTAATATATAAATACTCCTCCCACCCATAGGCATACTTGAAAGGAGGTGAAATAAGTAATGGCTGGGAGTATAGAAAAAAGAGGAAAAAATAGTTACAGGCTAACAGTATCTGAAGGATTTGACCTAAATGGAAAACCTATGATACACAGAAAAACAGTACACGGAACTAAAAAAGATGCAGAAGTTGAACTAGCAAAATTTGTTACTGAAGTACAGAATGGTTTAGTAATTGATGGTAAATCTCTTAAATTTTCTGAATTCACAGAAATATGGAAAAGAGATTATGCTTCTAAAGAACTTGCTCCATCAACATATAAACGATATTGTAGAATGTTAGAAACAAGACTTCTACCCTACTTTGGACATTTTTATATTAACAAAATTAAACCAACTGACATTATGAAATTCTATGATTTACTTGAAAAAGATACTCAGTTAGTTAGAAAAAAAGGTAACAATGGTTCAAAAACAAAAAAGCCCTTATCTGGTAAAACAATTTTAGAACATCACAGATTATTAAGAGCAATGCTTCACAAAGCAGTTTATTGGCAATTAATAGTGGCGAATCCTGCTGAACGTGTTCAACCACCTAAAGCTAGAAAACCAAAAAGAAGATCTTATGATGATGAGCAAACTAAAATATTACTAGAAAATTTAGAACTATTATCTAGCGAAGATACTAAATACAAAGTTGCAATCATCCTTACAGTATTTACCGGTGTTCGTTTAGGCGAGTTAATGGGACTAGAATGGCAAGATGTTGATTTTAAAAATGGAATTATTAGTATTAATCGCTCTAGTCAGTATCTAGCAGATATGGGAGTTTTCACAAAGGTTCCAAAAACAGAAAGTTCCATTAGAGAAATTGCAATACCTGAATTTATCATTTCTTTACTTGAGGAATATAAGTTATGGTATGAAGAACAAAAATCGATTTACGGCGAATTATGGATGAATTCTGATAGGTTATTTGTACAAGCAGATGGCAAACCAATGCATCCTTCTACAATTAGCAAATGGTTTGTTAAATATGTTGGTCAAATAGGATTACCTGTAATTAATTTTCACGGATTAAGACATACAAATGCAAGTTTACTAGTTGCACAAAATATTGATATAGCAGTAATTTCTGCGAGACTAGGTCATGCACAAATAAGTACTACACTTGACTTTTATGTGCATCCACTACTTTCTCATAATAGAAAAGCTTGCTATGCACTAGAAAACTTATTATTACCAACAAGGTCTTAATTTGAACTTTTTTCTAATTTTCACAAATTACAAATTTTCACGATGTAAAAGGTAAAAAACTTTGAGATTATATATCTCTTTCCCAAAAGTTTTTTACTATAAATTTTAAAATTTTATTGCAATTTACATTATTAAATTATGTTAAAATTTAAAACATTTATAACATTGTAATGTAAGTATAAAATTTTAATGAATTTTTATTGATATTTATGGCATTTGAGGTATTTATTTTACCCAATTTTTACCCAATTTGACATAATAATGCAATCTTTGAGCATTATTGTAACCAATTTTTAGTCAATAAAAAATCACTAAAACCGTTACAGTTCTAGTGATATATTTTTTGGTTGCGGGGGTAAGACTCGAACTTACGACCTTCGGGTTATGAGTTTTTTCCTTATTCTAATTTATATTTTTCTCCTTGTAATTTCTCTTATAATACTAATATCAAACCCCAGCTTTGTCATTATTATAATTTATCATATTTTGTACTTACTCCCTTAGCTTTTTCTACAGGATATTTTTTCTCTGATATTTTCATTTTATCTAAAATTATTTGCTTAGGATCAACTCCTATTTGATGACACAAAAGAATACAATAATTCATAACATCTGCAATTTCAAATTTAAGCTCATCTTTATCGTAATTATTATTCCATTGAAAACATTCTAGTAATTCTCCTGCCTCAATAGATATTGACTTGGCTAAGTTTTCTGGTGTATTAAATTGTAACCAATCTCTATCTTCTGCAAATTCAACTATTTTTTCTTCTAACTCTTTCATATTATTTCTCCTAAAAAATATTTATCTGTATTCTATCATAAATTTACTATCTTTTCCACAATTGTAAATAGTCCATCGAATTTTATTTCAACTCATCATTTATTTTATGTACTGGAAATTTATTTTCTTTTAGCACTTCTTTTATTATCTCTGGTAATAATGGGAATTCATCTAATTTTTCCAGTTCTATCCATTCATATTCTAAATAATCTTTTCCTTCTTGATTTTTCATTATATATTCTATTTTTTTATCTTCTTCATTTACAAATTCTATTTTATATACAAACATTATCTCATGATATTTTCTGCCTTTCATTTCAAAGAAGTTTTCTATAGTTCCTATATATCCAGTTATTTCAATATCTTTTCCTAGTTCTTCTTTTATTTCTCTCTTTATTGTATTTTCTGAGTTTTCTCCTATTTCTACTCTTCCTCCAATCAAAGCATGATGATTAAAGTTTGTGTTCTTATGCAATAGAATTTTACCATTATGTACTAATATTCCTGCCGCCCTCACATTTAATTTGTAATCTCCAATATCAACAGTTATATCCATAAAAATCTCTCCTCTCATTTTATTATTTAAAAATTTTTTTTACTTTTTATAACTTCCTTGAGAAACAAAAAAATCCAGAGTTTTTAATTCTAGATTTTACTTCATAATCTTTTCAAATACCATTGTTGCCTGAATTCTATCTCCTCCCATTAATCCTTTACTTCCACCATTTGATGTTGTAATAGTATGTAGGCGATATCCTTTTTGTGCTTGATTGTTTATTACTTTTTCAAGCTCTGTTAAATTTCCTGAACCTGTTCCTAAAAATTTTTCTTTAAGAGTCACTTGTAAAACGACATAGTCTAAATCTGTTCCAGCTGCCATTGAAAGTGTTGACGAATCTAATCCCATATTTATTCTCCTCTCACATTATTATATTGATATAATAGCATATTACAATTTACAAATCAATGATTTTCATATTTATTTTATTAACTTTATTATATAATATATA
>CAJKDR010000054.1 GCA_905198755.1 uncultured Clostridiaceae bacterium | reverse complement strand
GTATTAAATATAAAAAAAATAATAACGATCCAATAATAAAAATCAGTGTAAAAGATGAAAAAGATAAAGTATATCTAACTATTTGGGATAATGGAATAGGAATACCTAAAAATGATATAAAAAGAGTATTTGATAAATCTTTCACTGGTGAAAACGGTAGAATAATGGCAAAATCAACAGGTATGGGACTTTATATTGTCAAGAAATTATGCGATAAATTAGGACATAAGATAATTATTGAATCTGAAATACATAAATATACAAAAATTACAATTATCTTTTATAAAAATGATTTTTATAAAGTTGATTAAAGTTTATGCAGATTTGGATACTAAAAATAAATATTACAAAATTGTAATATTCTGTAATATTAGAATAACGACTAATCCTATCTTTTATATTACAATGTAATCAGAAAGGAGAAAGATTATGGAAAATATCTTAAAAATTGATAAAATTGAAAAATATTATGGCAATAAATCTAGTCTTACAAAAGCAATTGATAACCTATCATTTGATGTTGAAAAGGGAGAATTTGTTGCAATAATGGGAGCAAGTGGCTCTGGAAAGACTACTCTTTTAAATTGTATATCTACAATTGATAAAGTTACATCTGGACATATTTATGTAGCAGGTAATGATATCACAAAATTAAGAGGAAATAGTCTAAATAAGTTTAGAAGGGAAGAGTTAGGTTTTATATTTCAAGATTTTAATTTACTTGATACTTTAACTGCTTATGAAAATATTGCTTTGGCACTTTCTATTCAAAATGTGAATTCAAGAGAAATTGATACAAGAATTAAAAAAGTTGCAAAAGAACTGGATATTGTTAATGTACTTAATAAATATCCATATCAAATGAGTGGAGGTCAAAAGCAAAGAGTCGCTAGTGCAAGAGCAATAATTACTAATCCAAAGTTAATTCTTGCAGATGAACCAACAGGTGCATTGGATTCAAAGTCAGCTAAAATGCTTTTAGAAAAATTTGATTATTTGAATAAAGAATTACAAGCAACAATTCTTATGGTGACACATGATGCGTTTACTGCAAGTTATTCTTCAAGAGTCATATTTATCAAAGATGGCAAAATTTTTAATGAAATAATTAAAGGAACAAATTCTAGAAAAGAATTTTTTGATAAAATAATAGATGTTGTAACATTACTTGGTGGTGACTTAAACGATGCTCTTTAAGTTATCATTAAAAAATATTAGTAAGAGTATAAAGGATTATGCCATCTATTTCTTTACTCTGATACTAGGTGTTGCAATTTTTTATGTGTTCAATGCAATAGATGATCAGTCAGTTATGATGAAGGTATCATCAACAACAGCAGAAATAATAAAACTTATGACCAATGTTCTTTCTGGTGTTAGCGTGTTTGTATCTATAATATTAGCGTTTTTAATTGTTTATGCAAGTAGATTCTTAATAAAAAGAAGAAATAAAGAATTTGGAGTTTATTTAACGCTTGGAATGAGCAAAAAGAAAATATCCTTAATATTATTTATTGAAACATTAATAATAGGTATAGTTTCATTGGTAGTTGGTTTAGGAATAGGTTTTTTATTATCACAATTGATGAGTATTTTGGTTGCTAATATGTTTGAAGCAGATTTAACTAGATTTCAATTCGTATTTTCAACAAATGCTTGTATTAAAACTTTGATTTATTTTAGTATTATGTATTTTGTAGTTATGATATTTAATACTATAAATATTAGTAAATGTAAATTGATAGATTTAATGCATTCTAACAAAAAATCTGAAAAAATAAAATTAAAAAATCCATTGTTTTGTACAATAGTGTTTATTATTTCTTGTATAGCATTAGGATTTGCTTATTATCAGGTTACTGGTGGTATTGAGAAAATGGCTAATGCAAATAGTATTTTTGTTCCTATAGGAATAGGTGCTGTTTCAACTTTCTTTGTGTTTTGGTCTTTATCAGGATTGCTTTTAAAAATATTTATAAGTGTGAAGAACACTTATTATAAAGGGTTAAATAGTTTCACCCTTAGACAGTTTTCAAGTAAAATAAATACTATGACTTTTTCTGTGACAATAATATGTTTGATGCTGTTTATAACAATCTGTGTGCTATCAAGTGCATTATCGATGAAGAATTCTTTAAATAAAAACTTCATTGATTTCTCACCAAGAGATATAGAACTTTCAAAAAGATGTAACGTTAATCAAGAAGAATCTGATATTACAGATATACAAAAGGAGAATTTAAAATTAAGTATTGAAGAAGCATTTAAAAAACTTGGGTTTGATTTTAATAGCAATTTAAAAAATATTGTTAAATTTTCATTATATTATGATGATAATGTTACATTAAAGTCTACACTTGGATCTTATCATGAAATAGCAAATAAACAATATCCATTTTTAAATTATAGTGACTATATTATTTTAGTTAAAAATAGTGATTATAATAATATAGCAGATAGCTTTCATTTGGAAAAAGTCAAGTTGGAAGATAATGAATATGTTGTAGTAGGAAATTATTCGAGCATTATTAATATTAAAAATGAAGCCTTAGAAAGAAATACTAAGATAACAATAAATCAAAAAGATTATTATCCAAAATATAAAAAAGCAATCAATGGTTTTTATGAAATGGGAAGTCAAGAAACAGAAGCTGGTTTCATTGTTTTACCAGACAATGCTCTTAAAGACGAACAAAAAATTAGAAATCAAATTATTGCTGATTATAATGGAAATCCTGATGATATTGAATCTACAATTAATTCAATCACTAAAAATAATCAATTTTATATTGATTACGGCATAACTATTAATACAAAAAAAGATATTAGAGAAGCAAGTATTGGTTTAGGTGCTGTAGTTACATTTTTAGGTTTATATCTAGGTATCATATTTTTAATATCATGTGCTGCAATTCTTGCTCTAAAAGAGTTATCAGAATCAAGTGATAATGTAGAGAAGTTTAAGATGTTAAGAAGAATTGGTGTAGATGAAGCAATGATTAATAAGGCTTTATTTAGACAAATTGGAATATTTTTCATGTTTCCACTTATTTTAGCAAGCATACATTCAGTATTTGGAATAATGTTTTGTAACAATATTTTAAAAACAATGGGTGTTAATTTTAATTTAAAATCAGTTATAATAACAGCTTTATTTATAATATTTATATATGGAGGTTATTTCTTTATAACTTATATATGTAGTAAAAATATAATTAAGGAAAAATAATATATCTGATAAAACGATAAAAGAGGCTATTACAAGCCTCTTATTTTAATACTCCAATTTCTCCATATCAAATAATGGAGAGTCATAAAAATCTTTAAGTTCTATTTTTAAAGTTTTACATATTTTAAAGATAATTGTAGAACTTGGATTATCTACATTGTTTGCCAATAATGCCCTTAATGTTGATGGTGCAATAGCAGATAATTCAGCAAGTTTATTTGGAGTGTAATTATATTTGTTACATAATTCAAGTATTCTTAAAGTAATTGCTTCTTTAAATAACATTTTAAAAACCTCCTTAACACTACAAAAATTCTAGCAGAAATCGGTTGAAATTATACGCCGATATATAATGCTATAATGTCAATGTAGTTAAATAAAAATATGAAATTTATAATTGATTAAGCAGTACGAAAGGATTATAAAAGTTTTTTTGTATTGCTTTTTTTATTAAAAAATGATGGAAATAAATGGATAAGGAAAAAGAAACAATAAAAAATAACGATACTGATTGGATGAATATATTTAAAAAGAAAGAAAAAATAAATGAACTAAATAGATTATTGATAGATGAGTTAATTGAAGATATAGTTATAGAAAAAGATAATAATTTAAAGATTATTTTTAAATGCGAAGATAAATATTTTGATGCACTAGACTTTATAAAAAGACAAAACTATGATATAATATTATCCAGTTAAAGGACGAAGTCAGAAAATACTTTTTAAGTATTTTTTTAAAATAAAGAGAAATAGAAAGAAGTGAAAAAAATGGATATGTATCAAAAAAGAAAAATCAGAGCTGAAATGAAAAATATCAATCAAGAAGAAAAGTTAACTAAAGTCGGAATTAACTGGTACCCACGGTCATATGGCAAAGACTAAAAGACAGATTGCGGAAGATTTAAAGTTTATTGATGTTGTAATAGAAATCAGAGATGCAAGAATTCCAATTTCTAGTCAAAATCCAGATATGCAAGAGTTAATAAAAAACAAAAAACAAATTATTATATTAAATAAAAGTGATTTAGCAGATGAAAAAGAAACAGCTAAATGGATTAATTACTTTAAAAATAATAAAATATCAGCAATAAGTGCTAACTCAAATTCTGGGGATGGAATTCAAAAAGCAATAAAAGAAATAGAGAATATTATGAAAGATGATAAAATACTTCAAGAACAAAGAGGAAGAGTAGGAAAACCAACAAGAGTATTGATATTAGGAATTCCTAATGTTGGAAAATCTTCCTTTATTAATAGAGTGTCTAAAAAAACAACAATGATAGTTGGAAACAAACCAGGAGTTACAAAACAAAAACAATGGATTAGATTATCAAATAATATAGAATTATTAGATACGCCAGGAGTATTGTGGCCTAAATTTGAAAGTCAAGAAGTTGCTTTAAATTTAGCATTTACAGGAACTATAAAAGATGATATACTACCAAAAGTGGAAGTAGCATATAGACTATTAAAATACTTGCTAGAAAACTATGAAGATAATGTTATAAAAAGATATAAAATAGAAAAAGAACAATTAGATGAAATATTAAGTCAAGATAATGAAGAAAATGTAAATATCTATGAAGTAATGTGTTTGATAGGAAAGAAGAGAGGTTGTATAGTATCTGGTGGAAATATTGATGATGAGAAAGTATCTAATATAATTCTAGATGATTTTAGAACATGTAAACTAGGAAATATAACTTTAGAAAAGGTAGAAAAATAAATGGAAAAAATAGATGTAAATCAAATGTCACCACTTGTATGGGCATACATTGGTGATAGTGTATATGAACAATATATAAGAGAATATTTAGTCACAAATACAAAATATAAGCCACATAAATTACATATGGAAGCAACAAAATATGTAAAAGCAGGAGCACAAGCAGAAATTCTAAAAAAATTAGAAACTGAATTAACAGATGAAGAATTGGATATTGTAAGAAGAACTAGAAACACACAGAACCATCACTTGCCTAAAAATGCAAGTGTGACAGAATACATGTATTCAACAGCTTTTGAAGGATTAATAGGATATTTATATCTAACAGGTCAAAAAGAAAGACTAAAAGAATTGCTAGATAAAATAGAAAAATAACCAAGGAGAAATAATGAGTGAGAATATTATAAAAAAAGCCAAACAAATATTATTAAATTCATATGTAATGAATTACATTCCAATAGAAAGATTAGAGCAAGCCTTTTCAAAAGTAAAACTTGCGGAAACTGAAGAAAAATTTTTTGAAGCATATGGATATGGAGAATATAGAGGAGAAAAACTAGAAGGATATAATAGATTTAATGAAACTAATTTGAATCCTAGATATGCAACACCACATACAGTTATACATGAAGTATTGCATGATATTTCTAGTATATTTGATAAAGATGGAAATAGAATTCAAAATGGTCTTATGGGGACAAGAAGATTAGGTTTTGATAATCAAATAAATGAGGGTGCAACAGACTATTTAGCTTCAAAATTGAGTGGAGAAAAAGCAAGAAATTATTATCAAGGACATAAATTATTTGAAAAATTAGAGCCAATGCTTATTAAATACACTAAAAATGAAAACATACTAATGCAAATGTACTTAACAAATGATGTTAAGTTTATGGAAGATTTTTTGAACTATTTTGGAAATAAAGAATATACAAAAGAAATTACAAATAATGAAGGCAAAAAAGAATTAATCAAACAAACTACATTTGAAAAATTATATTCAGATTTTTTATTTATGAATGATGAAAAGATAGATGAATTGTTAAAACCAGTAAATAAAAATTTAAATAAGTTTATGAAAAAACAAGAAAGAAAAGAAAAAAGAAATAATTTTCTTAATAAAATTAAAACACTTTTTTCTAAAAAAGATACAATAAAATTATTGCAAGAAAGTAATAATGCTTACCAAGATATAAGTACACTAAACAATGATAGAACAGGGTTTGTTTCAGAATTACAAAAAGGAATAAACCCATATGAAGATATTCAAATAGATGAATACGAAAATCAAAATTATAATGAACAAGATATAGAAAGGTAAAATAAAAAATCTTGACAAAATAGAGAAAAATTGCTAATATATATTAGTAATTTAAAAGGCCCCTTGGTCAAGCGGTTAAGACGCCACCCTCTCAAGGTGGAATCATGGGTTCGATTCCCGTAGGGGTCACCAAATTTGATGGAAAGTTAGAAATTTTCCATCATTTTTTATATAATAAAAAAACAAATAAATTATTGCCATTTTATGTATGTTAATATATAATGTAAAAAAAACTAAAAAGGAGAATAATATTATGAGTAGTAAAAACTATGAATATAATAAAGCCGTAAAGATTGATACAATTAAAGAATTGATGGATTTAGCTGAAAAAGAAGATGGCGATAAAATTGCATTTGAATATAGAAATGAAAAAGACAAATCAAAAATAGAAGCAATTACATATAAAGAATTTCAATATGATACATATTATCTAGGAACAGCATTATTACA